>JBEKHQ010000001.1:0-28114 GCA_050012195.1 Bryobacteraceae bacterium
ATGATAGACCTCGTGCGCCATCACCTCCACGCGGTCGCGGTGGCGAGTTGCACGGGCCCACAGCCACCCGCAGAACGCCAGATTCATGGAACGATAACCGTAGCCGTGCGGAACCCATTGCATCAGTATCCGGCGCGGAGCGGGATATTGATCCAATTGCCTGCCTGCCCGGCGCAAGTCGGAGGGACGGAACGCGCCGAGTTCGCGGTGCACGATGACTCCCTCAGCCTGGGGCTGCGGTCCCGGGCAGTCGGGACACCAGACGTGGACTTCATCGCCCTTGGCGGCCAAGCCGGCGGCCACCGCATAGGTGTAATCGCTCACGCCGCCGGTCTGGGGCGGATATTCGCAGGTGAGGATATGCCACGCCAAGGGTTGATCGTGTGTCCGGGGAGAAGACGATTTCACCGCGTCCGCTTGCGGAGGAGGTGACCGGTGAAGGCTGGCTGGTTGGTCGAGCGGCATGAGCTTACTGTGCGGCGCGCTGGCCGGCGTAGGCCAGGGTGTGGATGAAAATCCGGGGCGTCCAATGCCAGTGGCGCCAGTTGGCCAGCAGATACCGGAAAAAGAAATACATGCCGAAGCGTGGACCGTCGACTTCGGAGTCTTGATCGGCCAGCAGGGCCGTTTTGGTCGCCTGGTTGGAAAGCGCGGGAATCATCATGACAATCGCATTTGAAAGGCGGCGTACCGAAGACGAAACGACGCCAGAATCGGCCGAATATAGCCACCTAAGGGCGACTTAAAGATATTCGGCAGCATGAGCAGGCCGTATGCCGCCGCCGTTGCGGCGGCCGTGGCCGCGGCTTCCCCCAGATTGCGAGGCGACCATCGCATCGCAATCCAAACCAGCGCGGTCATAATGACTGCGAAGCGCCAGATCCAGCTTCCCAACATTGCCAATATAAGCCGCCGCACCGTAACGCCGGTATCGCGCGCGATCACCCGCAAATTGAACGGAAGGCTGATCGCGGCCGCGCCCACCACCGAACCGAGCGCCGCGCCAGGCAACCCGAACAGCATGGTCAACACCAGGCAAGAGCCGGCGCTCACCAAACCGTCGAACAGGTTGGTGAGGGAGATACGGCGCTGATGTCCGAAACAAAATACCGTGAAGGCGGTAGTGGTGGTCCAATGCCGCACCGCTACGTTGGCTATAAATGCGAGCGTGAGGGCTAAGCCGCCATATTGGCGGGCGGTAACCCACCAGTCGACAAACCAGTGATTGATCGGCAGCACGACGCACACGATCAGGCCGCTCAAGAACAACATTCCGTGAGTGAGCGAGACTAAGACCTGAAACATCCTCTCCCGCGACTCGCCGCTCTTTACCTCGCACAAACCCGGCGTGGCGGTTTGCATCAGGATCTGCGCCTGATTGGCCAGCACGCTGATCAGCTTGCAGGTGCACGCGTAGGGAACCACCGCGGCCGGCCCGAGTAGGCGGCCGATGATCAGTAGATCAGTTTGAGCCATCAAGAGCGTGGCGACTTGCGAAAGACAGATCCACATTCCTTTGCCCAACTGGATTTTCGTTTTGATCAGATCGAAGGGCGGCAAGCGGCGGGGCAGGACTTGCGGGAAGCGCGTCCAGATTCGGTAAAAAATCAGCGGAACGAGCAGGAGTTGGCTAATCAGCCAGCCGGCCGCCAGTGCGAAGAGACTCCATCCGGACCAGACCATCCAGACCGTGGCCGCCGTGCTGAGTACCCAATTCAAGATCTGGACGCCGCCGGCGAAGGTGAGGTCCTGAAGTCCCTGCAGCAGGGCCGGCAGCATGCGCAGCGGAAAAGCGGCGACAAATCCTAACAGAATGAACGTCAAAGGGCCCCGCAGGGCTTGCCATTCGGCGGGAATGGCGAAGAACATCGCGATCGCGATCGCGATCACGACGGGAAGCTGATAGAGCACCAGGCGGACGGTTTGTCCAACCACCCGAGAGAGGTCCTGGGCTTTCTCGACGCCCCCGGCGCGGCCAGTCGAATAAGCAACTTCCTGGGGCAACAGCTCCACCACGCCGAAGTCGGTCAGCGAAAGGTATGTAAGCAGTTGCGTGCCCACCAGCCAGAGTCCGTAATCATGTTGGCCGATACGCCGGAGGTAGAAGGGCGTCAGCCACAGGCCGACGAAAAGGACCATGGCCTGATACCCATAGGTCATGGCCAATCCACCGAGAAAGCGACGTGATCTGCTCATCGGAGGCCTTCCCGATCCGTTCGACGAATCTCGGTCACCATCCCTTGGCTCCCAGGGCGGAACTCGGGACATACCGGGTCGCCGCGGCCGCTCGGACCGGCGCCTCGGAGTTACGCCACGCGGAAGTCCAACCCATTCCGAGCAACTGAATAGCGGTTTGTGGAATTGAAGTTAGGAATCCGACTCCGATAAATGCCGTGGCCAGCGAAAAAGCGGCGAGCGACCAGGCCATTCTTCGAGTGGTGGCCCAAGGCCCGTCGGCCCATGCCTTGGGTGCGCGGCTCAGCACGTATCCCACAAAGCCGAGCCAGATCAGCAATCCGACGAAGCCCTGTTCGCTAAGAATCCGGGCGTACTCGTTTTCCATTCCGATCGGGTTCTTCACGGCTCCCTGCAAAAAGTAGGGCATGCTGGATCCTCCGCCGCCCAGACCGTTGCCCATCGGATATTCCTCCAGGATCTCGAAAAAGCTGCGATTTACGCTCCCTGCGATACGTTCCGTGACCCCCCCGGTGTCCTGCAATGTTTTGAAGCGCTGAAATCGTTCATTAGTCGCGGCCACCCAGCCAATGATGCCGAACAGCAGCACCAGGACCACCATGTTCTTGAAGGATTTCCCCTTTCGCGTCCAGATCGCGACCAACACCATAACGGAACCCACGATGAAATTCTGTCGCGTAGCCGACATCAATATCCCCAGCAGAGCGGCCACGATGCCGCCCAAAGCCAAGAGCTTGAACCGCTTATCTACTACGCGATCCCAGCCGCCGATCAGGTAGGGCAAGGAAACGACCATGGCGCCCCCGAAGGCGTGAGCGCTGGTGAAGGTGCCTGGAATCCGATAATTTCCTCCCGCCACGTCGGCGCTGGAGTACATGATCTCGGTGACGGCGGAATACGGAAAAAAGCGCGGGAGACCCAGGAAGTACTCGCCCCATGCGAAGGCTAAGGCGATCAAATTCAGCGTCGCCAAACCACCTACCAGATATTTGAGATCCCGATCCGCGAGTCTGGCGCCAAGCAGCAGCATCGGAATGAAAAACACGTTTCCGCGCAAACCCACCAGGGAAACCAGGAAGGTTTGGAAGGGAAGAAGCATTAAAACCAGGCACCAGCCGATCATGACCAGGACCCAAAATCGTATCGGCTCTTGACGTTTCAATTCGCTGGGAGTGCCGGAGAACCACTTTTGGGAAAGATACAGCCCTGCCAGGCTGGCGTCGAATATAAAGTGGGAGTAAGTGGTAATCAGGTTGGCTCGCAAGATTCCGTAGGAATAGCCGACAGCCAGGAGCAGCACCAGTCCGGCGCCGAGCGAACGGCGGCCGGCCCAGAAGGTAATCAGAAGAGCCGCGACACAAAGCGCGAGTGCGGTCACGCGCGATCTCCCGGGGAGCGCGGGCGAGCCATCGCGTCTCGCAAAGCGTTCATCTGAGTGGCCGGATCGGAGAGCCGGACCGCGCGGGAGGGACCGCCGCGGCCGAGGGTAGCGCGCAGCTCGGGTTGTTCGATCAAGCTCTGCAACCCTGCGGCGAGACCCGCCACATCCCCGGGCGGGATCAACAATCCGCAGGAGTCGTCCACAATCTCGAGCGCCCCTCCCAGAGCGAAGCTGACCACCGGCAAAGCCGCCCAAAGCGCTTCGACGAAAACGATCCCGAATGGTTCGGGCGTTAGATTCGGCTGGCAGAAAATATCCGCCGCCCCCAGCAAATCGGGCACGTCACTGCGCTGGCCGAGGAACCGCACTCGCTCGGCGAGTCCCAATGTCTCGGCCAGCTCCTTCAGCTTCTGGAGATAGTCCTGCTCTTCGGGCCGCTGCGCTCCGCCCACCATCCAGCAGACCCATGGCGTCGGAAGATTCGTCAGCCGCGCCAGCGCTTCCAAGTGAGCCTGGTGTCCTTTCCAGGCTTCTATCCGGCTTACCTGCACGATCACCACCGTATGATGCCCGGCGCCGAATTGGCTGCGCACGCTGGATTGAGTCCGGCGGGATTCCGGTGGAGCGGTCAAGTCCACCGGGGGGTAGATCACTTCCCGGGGAGCTTGGGGAAACAGGTTTTCGATCCCGGCCTCGGTGAAGCGGCTAGTGGCGATCGCCAGGTCGGGCACCGCGCGCCGCGCCAATCGCTCCAACCATCCGCTTCCGCGGTGAAAGGCGTGCGCCCAAAAACCGAGTTTTTGGCCGCTTGACCGGACCGCCGGACCGAATATGGCCAGCGACCAAGGCATGTGGCAAATCACAAGATCGAAACGTTGTTGGTCCAGGATTTCCTTCAAACGGCGGCGCGCGCGCCATACCGTCCAGGGACGACTGATTCGAACGCCGCCCAACATATGCACCCGCGCCTGCGCCGTTCTCAACTCCTGACTAAGCCGGCCTTCGAAACAGAGCGCGAATTCGGACTCCATGGCTGGACAGAGATCTTTCAATCGCGCCAGAGTGGCTAGAATGGTCTCCACGCCGCCATATAGATTTCCGCCATTGACATGCAGCACGCGTATCATGCCGCCATCGGTGGCGGATCCACCTGTTGGCCTGAGTCCCGGCTTGATACCCGCGGGCGCCATTCGCTTCTCTCCGTCAAACTCCCCGGTTGTTGCGGAAACCATTCGCAGCTCAATCCCCGACAACGGCATTCGCACTCGCCGTTTCAGCCGGCGAGCGGAGTCCGCCGTCAAAAAACCTCGCGTACAGACCGAGCAACTCGCCCACCAGCCGCCTTCGGTGATAAACCCGTTGCGCGGTCCGCCGGCCTTCCCGACCGAGCCGGCGCCGCAACTCGTCATCCGACGCCAGCAGCGCAATGCGCTCGGACAGCATCGCGGCATCGCCGGGAACATGGCCGAGGGCATCCACTCCGTCCGTGAACAATTCCGATGCGCCGCCGGCGCTGGCGGCCAACACCGCTTTCCCGGATGCCATGCCTTCGACGATCACCATTCCAAAAGGTTCGGGTTTGGTGCTGGCATGCACCACGATGTCCAAGGATCGCATCGCCGCCGCGGTATCGGCGACGAAACCTGTAAAGCCCACGTGGCCGGTTAACCCCAACCGAGCGGCTTCTTCCCGCAGTTCCGTCATGGACCACTGACTGCCCGCGGTTTGGTAGATCGGCCCGCCGATGATGTATCCGCGAACGGAATCGGGGCCGGATAGTCGAGCCAGCGCTTGGAGGAATACCTTATGGCCCTTCCAGCGGGCGAATGTTCCGACCAGGCCCACGCGGATGGCGCCCGCGGCGGCCGGTGGGAGTCCAGCTAACGCATCCAGGTCGAGCCGGGCGCCGTCGGGTGAGAACCGCTCGAAATCCACGGCGTTGTAGATAGGTACCACGTCGAGGCGGGGCATAAGTGATTTTAGGTCTGCCGCCACGCTATGGGAATTCGCAATTGCCGCTCGGCACTTCGAGCTCACCAACCGCAGCAAGCGGCTCACAACGCGCCGGGCGCTGACGTAATCGTGGATGTGCCAGACGAGCGCCGCCTCGCGCGGCGTCGACCAGGCGCCGAGCAAATGCATCTTGAAACCATTGGTGTGAACGACGTGCGGTTGGAGTTTTCCGAGCAGCCGCGCCAAGCCGCGCGCATATTTCGCCGTCCCCGGCGCGGCCCGCAGCAACGACCGCATTTGGGCGAACGCGCCGCCCCCGGCATCGCCCAGCCGCGAAAGTTGCCTCGGAAAGGGCGCCACGATGACTTCAACTCCCAACTCGCGGGCGATACCGGCGAGAGGGCCGTCTTCACCGAGCACCAGGGAAAGCTCCCAGCTCGGTTCGGCGGACCGGACGCCGGCCAGCACTTCCCGGAGACTGGTTTCGGCGCCGCCCAGTTCGCCGCAGGGGTTTAAGTACACAATCCGCACGAACGAGCCTAGTCGACCGAACCCAGACGTTCCGCTATGAGGGGGAACGCCTGATTTGTGAAATTGAGGCAGCGCGCCAGATTCTGTTCCGGAGTGGCGTCGCCTAACGGGGTTACCAAGCGAACCAGACTAACATCGGATCGCTTATAGCGTAATAGATCGGGCAGCAGCCGAAGTTTCGCCCAATACTCTTCCGCCCACGTATGGCGATTGTTTTGATACCAATACAGCACGAAGATACTGTCGCCGCCTTTTTCCATTACATATTCGTTGACGGGAATGCCTTCGGGCCTGTCGCGGAGCGGCAAGATTCCAATCTTCGAAGATTTCACCAGCCATCCGGATCCAGGCAGACAGATGCGGGGCGAATGAGGACCGTAGGCGTTTTGCAAGGATTTGAAATACGCAACGAAGAGGTTGATGGAGCTCTTGCCGTTTTCATCGACATAATCGCGCAAGATATATTCGTCCGGCTTCAGCGTGGCCGCTTCGCTGGCCGAGAGCTCGCGCTCCTCGCCGGATTGCCAGTTTCCGATCCGGGGAGGCAGGGAGTGCAGTCCCGGCAGGGGCAAGTCGCGCTCTACCACGTCTAAGCGGCGGGAACCTGCGGCCTGAGCCGCCAAGATGACGCAGATTACAAGGAACCAACCGCCGGGGACGCGAAAAGATCGCTGGACTGGGTCAGCCACGGTGCGCCCTCCAGGACTTCTGGATCGATATCAATAGAATATGCACCAACAGGCATCCGGCGGCCGCGGCGGCGATGCTCACGTAGCCGAAAGCCTCATGAGCTACTCCGGTGACTAGGGCGGGATCGTACTGACTCGCGATGCCGGTTGCAAGAATCCGAAGCGCGTTGCCTAAAATCGCGATCGGAATCGCCATCACTAGAATCAGCCAACGCATGCTCCGCTGTTCGACGAAAAAATAATTGTAGATGACGCACATGAAAAATATGGCGGTCAGCGAACGAATCCCGCTGCAAGCTTCCTCCACCGACAACTTCACTCCCGGCAGCTCCAGAATGTTGCCCTCCCGCAAAACCGAGTAGCCCAGAACCTCGAGGAAAACCTCGCCCAAGCGGCTGGCGATTAATTGCAAGGACAAGGTCATGCGCTCGTAAATGAACGTCGGGGGCGCGATCATTAGAATCAGCGTGCCCAGCGGATACGCCAGTTCTTTCACCATGCGCCAGCCGAAGACCGCGGCGATCGCTCCCACCAGGGAGACCAGGACCGATGTACGGCTTACCCAGATCCAATGGGCCGCAATGCCTAACATGGCTTGGAGAGCGCCCCAAACGAGCACCACGACCCCCCGCTTGGACGGCTCGATGGGAAGCGTCGCCAGCTTGTCGCGCTTCGTCCAGGCCATGTAGGCGGCGGCGGGAATCACCAAAATGCCGTGCTCCATGTTGGCGTAATCGTCAAACCAGCTCCCGTACAAACCCAGGAGTATCGGCCAGAACGCGATCAACAGAAGAAGCCCGATCACCACCGCTTGGACGGATGCAGGAACTTCGCTCATCCGCTGCAAACCGCGGCGCGGCACGGATTGTTCCGAAATTTTAGGTTCGACTGGAGTCGCCATAATCGTAATAATACTGACGCTTTCGGTCGCCGCGCAGGTCGTAGTCGGTTAGCACGGTGCCGAGCAATGCGAGACCATCCTCCTGGATGCGTTGGTACGCTTCCATGGCGTTGGCCCGGTTGGTGACGCCGCAACGGAGCACTAGAATCAGCGCGTCGGCGAGCGGAGCGATAATGCGGGTATCCGCGACGTGCAGAATCGGCGGCGTATCCACCAGAATCATGTCGTAGCGTTTCTTGAGGAACTCGAAGATCTCGCGCAGACGGGGCGAGTACAGGGCGCGGGCCACGTTGGACGTACCCGGTCCGGAGCCATTAGCCAGCAGCGATAACTCAGGAAAGCCGGTAGCCGCCGCAAGACGATCCATCGCATATTCGCTCAGGGGAGAGTCCTCCGACAGCATGTCGACCAAGCCCCAATCGTTCGGCAGGCCGAACTTGCGATGCAGGTGCGGCCGTCGAAAATCCGCGTCCACCACCAGCACTCGCCGGCCGGTTTCGGCGAGGGCGATGCCCAAATTTTGGATGACCGTCGTTTTCCCTTCCGCGGGCCCGGGACTGGTGACGAGAATGATCTTTTGGGCCTTCCCGCTGGCCTGATTACGTAAGATGGACGCCAGAGTGCCCCGAAACGATTCGGTGACGAAGGAAGGACCGCTCTGCCAGGTAACCATGGCCGACGCGGGATTCTCTCCGTCGCCGTTGAGCGCCATACCCTTGGAATGCAGGTACGAACGCCAGGTGGCGACTCCGTTGGCATCCGCTCCGAGATTCGGAATGACGCCGAGCTCGGGCGCATTAAACATCTGGCGCGACATACCCGGCGCCCGGATACTGGTATCCATCCGTTCGCGCAGAAATGCCAACCCGCCCGCGATCACGATCCCCAGCAACGACCCAAAGGAGATATTCAGAACCGGCCGCGGCTTAAACGGAAGTTCCGGAGGCGCGGCCGCTTCCACGATACGGATGGGACTGGCCGGCACCGAGCTGTTTAACCCCGCTTCGCTCTGTTGCATCAGAAGCGACTGATAAACCTGATGCAGCGTATCTGCCTCGCGCCGCAGAGCGTTGTACTGCGCAGCCTTGGCTGCTTCCGATCCCACGCGCTGGGATTGGCTGCCGTAATTCTTCGACAGCAGCCTCTCCTGGCTCAGCGCGGCTTCGTAATCGTTCTTGATCCGGCTGACCACGCTGCGGATTTCGTTCTGGTAGTCTTTTCGTACCTCAGCCAACTGGGCGTCCAATTGGCGGACCTTCTCATGCTTGGGGGTGTACTTGACCTCGAGCGCGGCCTTTTCCTGCTCGAGCCCGTTGATCTTGGCCTGGTGGCCTCGCAACGCGGCGTCGTCCAGAACCTCGCCCAGCGTCTCGGGAGGATTCTTGAGCGTAAGTTCATAGCGCGTCTGTTTGGCGATGCGGTCGGATTGAATTTTCGCCAGCTCGCCTTTCAATTGCGTCAGCTTGGTGTCGTCGAGCGTGGTGTCCTGGCCCGCGAACACATTGCCGGAAGCCTGCACGAAATCCCGCTGATGCTCCTCGGCTTCCTGCATCTTCGATTTGGTTTCCTCGATGGACGCCGCCAGCCACTCGCTGGTCCTTTGCGAGGATTGCATGCGCGACCGGGAATTGTCCTCCTGAAACTCGGAAGCCATCGAATTCAGAAACTGCGCGGCCACGTCCGGGCTGCTCGACTCGCAGCTCAGCTCGATCAAGCGGGTATGAATCACCGGCCTCGCGTCAAACGTCCCCATGGCCAGGCCAATGCCTTGACGGGCATTCTCGAGCGGATCTTGCGTAGCGGGGTGAATGCGCTGCCTCAACCGCGAAAAGAGGTCGCGTCCGGTGGGGGCCAGCGGCACGCTGTCTTGCTGCAAACGTTCTGCGCCGCGCTTGAGGAACGTCCCGCTGCGCAGTATGCTGACTTGAGTCTGGATGTCCACCTCCGTACCTTCGGCGCTCTCCAAGCCGTTCTTGGTGTACGTGCCGCCGCCGTTACCCACTTCGAGCAACAAGCGCGTTTTATAGCGCGGAGAACTCAACACCACCGACGCGAAGCCTCCCGCGGCCCCAACCAGCAACAATACCAACAGCAAGAACCAATGCCGGCGGATAATGCCCTTGATATCCGCCGATGGGGCGGTCTCCTCGGCGCTTGCCGCGGGAGACTGATAATACTGCCGCCCGTTCTCCACAATGACCGGTTTTTCGCCGTAGGGGATGAGATGATTGCGATCGTCCCCGGAACCATTTGGAAGCAGATCCATGATGTTTACTCGCCTCCCCGACCATTGCTCTCGGCTGAATTGGCGCCCGACGAGCACTGGGCGGTGCTCTCGGCGAAATCATCCAGACCCGCGAACGGAACCTTGCTGGGGTTCAGAATCTGCAACTGCTCGGTCACTTCCGCGATCAGCCTTTCCAGCCGGTGCATCTTGTCCGCCAATTCCTCGTCCTCGCGTTGCCGGTTACCGTCGGCGATCAGCCGCTGTACCGCGCTCCGAGCCAGATCCGATACGCTGCGGGCCCCTGCCTGTTCGCAAACGCTCACAAATTGGCGAAATTCGTCCTCCGATACTCGGAAGTACACTAACCGCTCTCTCGGCTTTAATACTGCCACAAACTTGCCCTCCGGTTTTTCAGCTGCATGGTCCCCTCAAAACCTAACCTCACCCCCATGACAGGGTCACTAGGGCAAGCTACCGCCCTTTCTGTCCCAATCATGGTGCGACTAGACGCTCCCAAGCGCGTCCAAAATCCTCTCTCTATGACAGTTGTCAGCGCTTACTCATGGAGTATGCAGGATCGTATGACAAGTGTCAATGAACTAACGGGCTAGGTTTCCTATTGAGGGTACTAGTATTAGCAATCTTGATGAAAAATAGGAGACACTAGGACCATGCAGCCCTCGCCGTTTGCGGCTCTGGCGATCCTCGGTCTAGCTCCTTGGCTGGTACAGGCCCAGGCTAAAACTAAGACTGCCCCCCCGGACCGGACCAACTTTGTGAATTGTCTCCAGGGACTCTCGGGTTGCGATCTTTCGCTGCTCGCTTCCGACGAACTCGCGAAAGTGGGCGCCGAGTCCAAGAAGCGCAATCTGGATTACTGTTTGAACGGCTCCGCGCTCTGCGATCCGACGCGTCTCAGCGCGGCGGAGGCGAGTTCGGTTCAAGCCGCCCATTATCGGCGCAATT
Source organism: Bryobacteraceae bacterium (assembly GCA_050012195.1). Taxonomy (GTDB): domain Bacteria; phylum Acidobacteriota; class Terriglobia; order Bryobacterales; family Bryobacteraceae; genus Palsa-89. The sequence continues at coordinate 10,845 of JBEKHQ010000001.1, forward strand.
TAGAAAAGTGCATGAACGGAGAGAACGCCTGCGATGCGCTGTCACTCGCCGCCAAGGATATGGCTGCGGTGAATTCCGCCAAGGCCCAGCGAAATTTCGACAAATGCGTCAGCGGAGCTCCAACTTGCGACGCCACTGTTCTGACGAAAGAACAAGCCGCCTCTGTACAGGCCGCCTCTCAGCGCCGTAATTTCGACCGCTGCCTGAACGGATCTTCCCTGTGCGATCCCTTGCGGCTTGCGCCCAATGAAGCCGCGGCGGTACGGGCGGCCGCTCTCCGGCGGAATCGGGACCGTTGCATGGAAGGTTCGTCCACTTGCAATCCCCTCGCTTTAACGGAATCAGAGGCCAAAGACGTTCGCGCCGAGGTGCACCGCCGCAATCTCGCGAACTGTCTGAACGGATTGGCGAACTGCGATCCGGTGTCGCTTCAGAATTCGGACCTGGAAAACGCGCGGGCGGCGTTTCGCCAGCGCAACGTGGAAGCCTGCAAGCGGGGGCTTCCCGCCTGTGATCCGTCGGTTCTCACGGGCCCCGAGATGGCCAGCGTCATGGCGGCGTTCCAAGCGCGCCGCAGCCGGATGGAACGATTAAAGCCGCCCGCCAAACCCTGATCGACTTCGCCCTGGCCCGAGCCGCGGCGTGTTAGGCTGGCACGATGACACGAGCTTCCGTCGCCCCCGTCATTCTCCTTGGGCTTTTCATCCCACTTGCGCGCGGCGCGAACGCCGACTTCAATTTGCAAAAGATCGGCCCCGGCGTTTGGGCCGCGATCGTGAACGATGCTGGAAAAGCCGGGGGCAACGCCGGATTCGTGGTCGGCGACGATGGAGTTGCGGTGATCGACACCTTTCAAGACCCGGAGCCTGCCCAGGCGCTCGCGGCCGAGATTCGAAAAATCACCAAGCTGCCGATTCGGTTTGTCGTCAACACGCACTATCACCTGGATCATGTCAACGGCAACGATGTATTCGCCGCCGCGGGAGCCGTCATTGTTGCGCACCGGAACGTGCGCGCTTGGATGCGGACGGAAAACATCAAAATGCTCGATCCACCCGTGACGAAGGAGAAAACGGCCCGGGTGGCATCGCTGACGCTGCCGAACGTGGTCTACGACGATCGCATCGATCTCTATCTCGGATCGCGCCGAGTCGGGGTTCGATACTATCCCGGCCACACCGGCGGCGATTCGGTGGTCTGGGTACCGGACGCGCGCGTGGTGTTCTGCGGCGACATGCTGTGGAAGGATCATATTCCGAACCTGATTGACGCTTCGACCGCGGCCTGGGTGGCGACGCTCGACGCATTGCCGAAAGACTACGGCGTGTCCACCTGGGTTCCGGGCCATGGGGGCGTGGCCGACGCCCGCGATGTTCGGGCCTTCCGTGGTTATCTCGCGGATCTCCGCGACTCGGTTCGCGCGGAACAAGTCCGCGGGAAGTCCGGCGACGCGCTGGTGAACGCGATCCTGCCCGGCCTCCAGGCGAAGTACGGGAAATGGGGCTTCTTCAACGACTACGCGCGCGCCGGCATCGAACAAATCGCGGACGAGCTTTCGGGAAAAAAGAAAGTGCCGCGGCCAGTCGCCGTCGGCGCCCGGTGACGAGCGGGCCTATCGCGCCGCGGCGTCAATCCGGCTGCGATCGGCGGCGGCTTCGAGCAGGATGGTTTGATGCGCGATGCGGGCGAGCGAAGCGCGGTGCGTGATCAGAATCGCGGTCCGACCCTCGGAGACTCGCACCAGCGTGTCGGCGATGGCGCGCTCGTTGGCTTCATCGAGCGCCGAAGTAGGTTCGTCGAGAACCAGAACTTTCGGATCGGCCAGCAGCGCGCGCGCCAGAGCGATCCGCTGGCGTTCCCCCGCCGAGAGCGTTTGCCCGCGTTCGGCGAGGATCGTGTCGTAGCCTTCGGGAAGCGACAGAATGCGCTCGTGAATCGACGCGGCTCCGGCGGCCCTCCGAATCTCGTCGTCCGTCGCGCCGGGCCGGGCGTAGGCTATGTTCTCGCGCACGCTGGCGCGGAAGAGATAGGGAACTTGATCGACCAGCATCACCGCGCGGCGCAGGTCCGTCAAAGTGACATTGCGCAAATCGCGTCCGTCGATACGAATGGCGCCCTGTTCCGGGTCATAGAAGCGAACCATGAGATCGGCCAACGTCGATTTGCCGACGCCGCTCGGCCCCAGGATGGCGCAGATCGTTCCGGGCGCCACTCGAAAGGACAGATCGTCCAGAACCGCTCCGCCGCCATAACCGAACGAAACGCGGTCGAATTCGATTTCACCGCGAACTTCGGCCAACGGCGCGGCGTCAATCCGGTCGGTGATCTCGGCCTGGGTGTCGAACAGTTCCCAGACGCGCGCGAGCGAGACTCCGCCGGTCACCAGGTTGCTGTACAGACTCATCATGTTCTGCACCGGCGAGAGCAGGCGCGTATGGTACGCCATGATGGCTACCAGCGATCCGACGGTGAGCGCGCGGTCGATCACCAGCTTTCCGCCGTATAGAAAAAGCGCCGCGGTGGAGAGCGTCAGGATCGTGCCGGGAACGGCGCCCGCCAGAAACGCGGTGAGCTGCATGCGCATGAGCGCGTCCAGGAAGTTTTGGTTGTGGCCGCGGAAGCGTTCCACCTCGCGCGTTTCGGCCTGCGCCGCCGTCACCAGTCGGATCCCCAGCAGCGTCTCGAGCAGGAAACTTCCGATGTCCGAACTGCGTTCCCGAACCGTCCGCACGCGCGCGGCCAGCCGATGCTGGTAGTGCTGCAACGCCCACACGCTGGCCGGAATCGCCGCCACGCTCACCAGGAAGAGACGCGGGCTGAGGGAAAGCATGATGGCCGCGCTCCCGATCAGAAACACGACGTTCGAAAGAATGCTCAACAAGCTATCGGAGGTCACTCGTTGCACCTCGGCGATGTCGTTGTTGATGCGCGAAACCACGTCGCCGAGCTTGCGCTGCGCCCAGAATCGCGGCGACAGAGTTTGCAAGTGCCGATACAGGGCGAGGCGCATGTCGAAAAGCACTAAGGCCGATACCCGCACGTATTGATAGCTGGACAATATGTTGAGCACAAATCCCACCACCGTGACGCCGAGCATCAATCCGCTCACGAGCAACAGCATGCGAAAGTTGTGCTTCAACAGCGCGTCGTCGATCAGCAACTTCGAGACATACGGTTGCAGCAAGCTGAATCCGGTGGCGGCGATTCCCGCCAGCAACACTAAGACCAGGCGGCGCCAGTACGGGACGACGAATCTAACCGCGCGGCGGTAGCCGCTCAGAGGAATGCCTCGATCCGGCATGGTCCTCTTTTTCATACCACATGTGGCCATTCGCGTCGCTTGCAACTCGACTTTTGTAGGGCTCCCGAATTCGCCTATAATGAAACCTCGTATTCAGTAAAGAGGCGGCCTTGATTTTCGACGATCTGCGAGCGATTCAAAAGCAATACGGGTATCTGCCGGGCGAGCAACTGGAGGCGCTCAGTAAGCGCACCCAACTGCCGCTGTACCGGATTCACGGAGTGGCCGACTTCTTTCCGCATTTCCATTTGACGCCGCCGCCCAAGGTCAGCTTCAAGGTCTGCACCGACATGTCCTGCCATCTGTGCGGGGCCGACGATCTGCGCACCGGCCTGGAACAGCGCTTCCAGGGCATGAACCCGACCGACCTGAAAATCGGCGAGGTGTCGTGCTTGGGCCAGTGCGACGGAGCGCCCGCGGTTTCGATCAACGATCATATCTATCGCGGCGTCACGGCCGCGCAGGCCGAAGCGCTGGCGCTCACCGCGCTGGGCGGCAGCGAGTTGCCGCACATGCCCGGCGACGCGCGCGTCACCGGCCTGGCTTCCGATCCCTATCGCGACTCCGAGCCCTACGGCGCGCTCCGAACCGCGGTCGCGACGCGCGACTGGACCGGGGTGATCGCGCAACTGAAAGCCGCCGGCCTGAGCGGCATGGGCGGTGCCGGATTTCCGACCGGCTTCAAGTGGGAAGCGGTGCGCAACGCGCCGGGTCCGGAGAAGTACGTGGTCTGCAACGCCGACGAGAGCGAGCCGGGCACCATCAAGGACCGCTTCATTCTGCAGAACCTGCCGCACTTGGTGATCGAGGGCATGATTCTGGCCGGCCTGGTGACGGGCGCGCACCAGGGCATTCTGTATTTGCGGCACGAGTACGAAGGCGCCGAGCACGTTCTGGCTCACGAGATCGAGCGCTGCTACCGGGCGGGCTTGCTGGGAGCGGGCGTGCTGGGCAGCGATCTGGCCTTCGATCTGGAGTTGTTCATCAGTCCGGGCGGCTATATCTGCGGCGAGGAGAGCGCCTTGATCGAAGCCATCGAGGGGCACCGGGCGGAGCCGCGCAACAAGCCGCCCTTTCCGGTGACGCACGGCGTGTTCCACAAGCCCACCGCGCTGAACAACGTGGAGACCTTCGCCAACGTTCCGCAGATCCTGATCAACGGCGTGGATTGGTACAAGGGGCAAGGGCTGGGCGGGGCGTCAGGATTGAAGTTCGTGGGCATCAGCGGCGACGTGCGCAATCCGGGGATCTTCGAGATTCCGATGGGCCTGCCGATGTCGGAAGTGATCTTCAACCTGGCGGGCGGCATCGTGGGCGGAAAAAAGCTGAAAGCCTTCGCGCCGTCGGGACCTTCGTCGGGTTATCTGCCGGCCGCGGCGGCCGACGTGCGTCTGGACTTCAAGTCGCTGGCCGCCATCGGATCGATGCTCGGCTCGGGCGCCATCGTGATCTGCGCCGAGGGCCGCTGCATGCTGGACATGGCGCTGAACGCGGTGAAATTCTTCCGCAACGAAAGCTGCGGAAAATGCGTGCCCTGCCGCATGGGGACGCAAAAGCTGACCGACATTATGACCGGCTGGACGCGCGGCCAGGGCAACCGCTCGGACATGGGCATGGTGGAGGATCTGACCGAGACCTTGAAGCTGGCCTCCATCTGCGGCCTGGGTCAGTTCGCCCACGTGCCGCTGACTTCGGTGCTGGAGCACTTCCGGCCGGAGATCGACGCGCATGTGTACGACCGGCGCTGCCCGGAGGGCGTGTGCCCGATGCGCGAGCCATTTTGAAAAACGAAAGCAACTACAGCAATAGATGAGCGACCAAATCCAACTCACCATCGACGGCATGCCGGTATCGGTTCCGGCCGGGACCACGGTATTCGACGCCGCGCGCATGCACGGCATCGCGATCCCCACGCTGTGCCATCAACAGAACGAGACGCCGGTGGGAGTGTGCCGGGTGTGCGTGGTGGACGTGGAGAAGGCGCGCGTGCTGCAGGCCTCCTGCGTGCGTCCGGCGGAAAACAACATGGTGGTGTCCACCAACTCGGACCGGGTGCGGAGGGCGCGGCACACCTTGGTGGAGCTGCTGATGGCGGATCATCCCAGCCCATGCGCGCGGCAGCGGCAATCCAACGATTGCGAGCTGGAAACCATGGCGCGGCTGGAAGGCATCACCCAGCCTCGCTTCGCGCGCCGACTGTCGCCGCGCGGCCAGGACAACTCGTCGCTGGTGATCGCGGTGGATCACGAGGCCTGCATACTGTGCGACCGCTGCATCCGGGGCTGCGACGAGATTCGCCAGAACAACGTGCTGGGGCGGCGCGGCAAGGGCTTCGGAGCGGGCGTGGCGTTCGACTACAACCTGCCCATGGGAAATTCCTCGTGCGTGTCGTGCGGGGAATGCATGGTGTCCTGCCCCACCGGCGCGCTCACCAACAAGAGCGTGATCAAGACCGTGCTGCCGGGCGACCCGGTGAAGGTCGAAGAGCTGCAGCAGCTGGCCTATTTCCAAAAAGTCTCGGGCACGTTTCTGGAGCTGAACAAGAACGCGGTGGTGCGGCGCCGCTTCCGCAAGGGCGAGATCGTGTGCCGGGAGGGCGAATACGGCTCCACCGCGTTCTACATTTTGGAAGGCCAGGCGCACGTGTATCTGGACACGCCGCTGGCGCACGTCAAGACCGGGGGCGGATCCACCGGGTTTTTCAGCAAGCTCACCAGCCGCCTGGTGGGACGCCAGCAGGAACGGCGCCCGGAGGAAGGCGCGCGCTTCAGCATTCCCATCGACGCCTCGGTCGACCTGCCCTACGACAATCCGGTGGCCACGCTGGGACCGGGCGACCTGTTCGGCGAAATGACCTGCATGAGCCTGTATCCGCGCTCGGCCACGGTGCGCGCGGCCACCGATTGCGTGATGTTCGAGATGCTGCGCAACGTGCTGGACATCATCCAGCGCAACAAGACGCTCAAGGCGCAGCTGGACGCCAACTATCGCAAGCGGGCGCTGGACGACCATCTGCGCAGCGTTCCGATGTTCGCCACCATGACGCAGGAGTTCATCGACCTGCTGCGCGACAAGGTGGAGCTGGTGCGCTACACCAAGGGCGACATCGTCTGCCGGCAGGGCGACATCGCCGACAGCTTCTACCTGGTCCGGCTGGGCTTCGTGAAGGTATCGGAACCGCATCCGGGGGGCGAGCTGGTGCTGGCCTATCTGGGACGGGGCGGCTACTTCGGCGAAATCGGATTGCTGGGCGAGGGGCGCCGCACGGCCACCTGCACCGCGCTCGATCACGTGGAGCTGGTGCGCATCCACGCCGACGAGTTCCACCAGATGGTGGACCGGTTCCCGGAGATCCGGCACAGCCTGGAGCAGCTGGCCTACGAGCGGCAGCAGCAGAACCGGCAGCGGCTGGAAACCGCCACCAGCATGCCCTTGGACGCGTTCCTGACGCAGGGCCTGATGGAAGCGCAGAGCCTGTTGGTGCTGGATCTGGAGCGCTGCACGCGCTGCGACGCCTGCGTGCGGGCCTGCGCCGACGCGCACGACGGCGTGACGCGGCTGATCCGCGAGGGCCAGCGCTTCGATCATTATCTGGTGGCCACCTCCTGCCGGCATTGCCGCGATCCGTTGTGCATGGTGGGGTGTCCGGTGGGCTCCATCCGGCGCCGCAACTCGCTGGAAGTGATTATCGAGAACTGGTGCATCGGCTGCGGCATGTGCGCCAAGAACTGCCCCTACGGCAACATCACCCTGCATCCGTTCAACGTCATGGAGGACGATCCGATGAATCCCGGGCACCGCAAGGCGGTGGTGAAGCAGAAGGCGGCTTCCTGCGATTTGTGCACCGAGCACGCCGAACCGACCTGCGTGTACGCCTGCCCGCACGACGCGGCGCATCGGGTGGAACCCAACGAATTTTTCCGCTGGCTGGGCACCCCTCTGGCCGCCACCGAGGCCCAGAAACACTAACGCCCATGCGGATCGATCACACCCACCGTCCCTGGTTCGTCGTCACGCTGATCGCGGCCGCGGTTGCGACGGTCGTGTACATCTTATATGCGGTCAACACGCCCACCGGCCCGCGCGGCGGCAGCGCGCTGGGTCTCACGTTCGGCATCCTGGGCTACGGCCTGATGCTGTACGCCGGATTGATCGGCGCGCGCAAGAAAGTGCCCACCTGGCGCATCGGACGCGGGCAAACCTGGATGCGCGGGCACATCTGGCTGGGCACGCTGAGCCTGCTGATCATTCTGTTTCACGCCGGCTTCGCGTTTCGAGGGCCGTTGACGACGGCTCTGATGATTCTGTTTTTCCTGGTGATCGCCAGCGGCATCGCGGGCGCGGCCCTGCAACACTTCGTGCCCGGCGTCATGACCCAGCGCGTGCCCATGGAGACCATCTACGAGGAGATCCCGCACGTGCGCGTGCAACTGTGCGAGGAGGCCGACAAGCTGGTGGCCTCCATCTGCGGCCCCATGGACGCCGACGACACCGAGGAGCCCGCCGCGGCCGTCACCACGCTGGTGGAAATCGAACAAGGCGACAAAGCGCGCTTCCGCGAGATCTATCTGCAGCAGGTCCGCCCCTATCTGGCCGATCCGGAAGCGAGGCAAGCCGACCTGGCCGATCCGCTGCGCTCCACGCAGATTTTCGAATCCATGCGCCGGCTGCTGGGCGGGCAGTTGCACGGCGTGCTGGACGATCTGGAAAACATCTGCGAGGAGGAACATCAGTTGAGCCGGCAGATTCGCATCTATCGCTGGCTGCACGGCTGGCTGCTGATCCACGTTCCGTTGTCCATCGTATTGCTGGTGCTGGGAGGGGTGCACGCCGTCATGGCGCTGCGCTATTAATCCCATGGCCGGACGAACCCGCACCACCAAGAAACTGGCGCAGCGCATCAATCTGAATTACTTCAAGACCCTGCGCGGCATCCCGCGCTGGCGGCGCATCCTGTCCGGCGTTTTGGTCGCGCTCGGCGTCGCGTGGCTGGGCTGGTACGCGCTGGCGGGCACTCCCAAGCCCTATAACGCCGGACCGGTTTCGCACACCCACACCCTGATCGGAGGCAAGTGCGAAACCTGTCACGCGACCCAGGCCGGCTTCGAGCACAGCGCCACCGATAAAGCCTGCCTGACTTGTCACGACGGTCCCATTCATCACGCCGAACAGACTTTCTCGCCGGCCTGCGCCAGCTGCCACGTCGAGCATAAGGGCGCGTTTCGGCTGGCCGCCACCACGGACGAAGCCTGCACGCAATGCCACGCCGATCTGGCGGCCAAGGATAAGAACGCGCCGCCGCGTTTTGTTTCAAACATCCGCGGCTTCGACGGCACGCATCCCCAGTTCGCGGTGCTGCGCTCGGGCCGCATCGATCCGGGCACCATCAAGTTCGGCCACCAGGTGCATTTGAAGAAGGATTTACGAGGGCCGCACGGGCCGGTGCAACTGCAATGCGCCGATTGTCATCGCCCGCAAGGCTTGAACCAACCCTGGCCGTTCAGTATCGCGCAGATCGCTCCGGTATCGTTGTCGGCCGCCCTGCCCGACCGATCCTACATGGAGCCGATCAACTACGAAAAGCATTGCGCCACCTGTCACACATTGCAGTTCGACCGGCGCTTCTCCGAAAGCGTGCCGCATAAGGAGCCCAAGGTGGTGTACGATTTCGTGGTCGAGAAACTGACCGGCTACATCGCGGAGCATCCCACCCAGATTCCGCTGGTGGACGAGCCGGACAAGCGGCTGCCCAGCCGTCCGCCGCAGCCGCCGGCGCGCAACGCTCGCGAATGGGTGGCCGAGCGGCTGACCGATTCCGAGTTCCTGTTGTGGCGCAAGGCCTGCAAGGAATGCCATCTGGAAACCTTTCCGAACGGCAACGACGCGCTGCCGGTGGTAGCCAAGGCGGCCATCACGGCGCGCTGGCTGCCGCATTCCAACTTCGATCACGAAGCGCACCAGATGGTGGCCTGCGCTGCTTGTCACGCCAAGGCGCCCACCAGCAAGGAGACCTCCGACGTCCTGATCCCCGGCGTCCAGGTCTGCCGCGACTGCCATCATGCCGGTAAGGAAGCCGCCGAAGCCCGCTGCTTCGAGTGTCACAACTATCACGACTGGACCAAGGAAAAACCCCCCGTCGGCAAGTTCGCCGTTTCCCAGCTCGGCCAATAAGCGGCTCGTGGTGGAGTAAACTGCAAGGTACGCTTGCCCCCAGAAACATCCGTTCCGCAAACGATGAATGAGTTATTGGCGCTGCTCCGTTCGGTCCCTTTCCTGGCTCCATTGACGGATTCCGAACTCGAGCATATCGCTCAACAATCCAGCAGGGAGACCGCGGCGCCCGGCCGCGTAATTGTGCGCGAGGGCGAAATCGGCGAATGCATGTACGTGATCGTGCGCGGCGCGGTACAGATCCTCACAACTTCTTTCGACGGATCGGACGTCGTGCTGGCGCGCCTGGAAGCCGGTCAATGGTTCGGCGAACAAGCGCTTCAGCCGGGCGGAACGGGCCGGCGCAACGCCAGCGTCCGGGCGATCGAGGAGTGCAGCCTGGTGGTGCTGTCGCGCGACCTTCTGCGGGATGTGCTCGCGCAGGACTCCCAGTTGCTGGTCGAGTTGCGCAAGAGAGGAGCAGAGCAGCGAGCGCTGCGCAACAACCGCCTTCGGGAGGGAGTGTTTGCGACCCTGGGCTTGGAGTCAGGCTCCCTCGAATATCGCGTAGAGAAATATCCCGCGGGCGAGGCGGTCTTTCATCAGGGAGACCGCGGAGACCGGCTGTATCTGATCCTGAGCGGGCGCGCGCATGTGGAGCGAACCGAGGGCGGCGAGCGCAGGATTTTGGCCGAGCTGCTGCCCGGGCAATTTTTCGGCGAGCTCGCAATATTGCGCGACACGCCGCGCAACGCGACCGTGGCGGCAGCCGACGAGCTCGAAGTGGTGAGCCTGGACGGGGAATGGTTCCGGCGCGCGCACGATCAAAATCCGGCGCTGCGGTCGTTGATGGAGTCGCTCGAGAGCATGTACCTGCTCCCGCATCGCGGCCTGCTCACGCTGCAGACGGGACAGTTGGACGGCAAGCCGGCGCTGACGGCGGTGCACAATCTTCCGGACGGCAGGCGCGTCATGAGCACGCGGCTTACCGGCGCGCCCGCGTTCACCGCGCAAGTGCTGGACGCGGAGAAATCCGGCGCCGCGTCCGTGATCTACGAGAAGCCGGAGCACGGAATCTACCGCGAGCTGCAGGTCGGCGGCGGCAAACTGACGGGCCTGGAATCGCAGGGCGAGTGGACCGGCTTGGGCGACATGTTCGGCCGGTTGCTCGACGGCGCGCCGGTGGAGGAATGGCAACTCGCGCTGTTCCGCGAGCGCGGCGATTTCCGGGTACAGGAAGTTCAGCCGCTCTATGAAGAGAAAGAGATCATCTGCACCTGCACTCACACCAGTTGCGGCAAGATCATGCAGGCCATTCGCGACAACTGCACCACCGTGGAACAGGTGGCCAAGCGCACCAACGCGACGCGGGTCTGCGGCGGCTGCATGCCCTTGGTGCGCGAACTGCTGGGACAGTCGGATTGGACGGCGGCGCACGTGATCGAGCGCGTCCCGCTGGCGGAGGACGTGCGATCTTTTCGCATCCGCCCGATCGCGGGCGAGTGCCGGGATTGGCTGCCGGGACAGCACCTGGTGCTCCAGGCGCGCATCGATAATCGTTGGGTGCAGCGCGCCTACACTCTCTCGTGCGCTCCCGGCGGGAGCTGGTACGAGATCACCGTGAAACGCGAGCCGCAAGGCGTGTTCTCGCGCTGGTTGTTCGATCGCATGCCGCAAGATGCAATGCTGCGCGTGTCGGAACCGGGTGGCGAGTACCATCTGCCCGCCGATCAGACCGCGGACGTCGTGTGCCTGGTGGGCGGTATCGGCGTAACTCCGGCGCTCGCGATGGCGCGGACTTTGAGCGCGCGGCCCAGGCCCTTCCGGCTGCATGTGCATTATTGCGCCTCCCAGCCGGACGACCTGGTGGGCCGCGACGAACTGGCGGCGCTGTCACAAAAGAGCGAACGCATTTCGGTCGAATTCCGCGCCACGCGACTGGAAGGCCGCTTCGGGCTGGAGCAGGTTCGCGAAGTCGCTAATCGTTTTCCGGGCGCGCTCTATTTCCTGTGCGGAAGCCCGCCCTATATGGATGCCGTGGGCGGGTATCTGCGGGAATGCGGAGTGCCGGAGGAGCGCATTCGCGTCGAGGTTTTTATCGCCGCGGGCGCCAAGGTGGCTGAGCAGGCGGCCCCCAAACATTGCCCGGTGGATCACGCGGCGCGCGCTTTGGAAACTCCTGCCGCGCCGCTCGAACAGGCGCGCGCGATGCTGGGCGATTGTTATCGCGAGGCCAACGCTCCGCCGTCGGTTTTCGAGGCGCGCTGGCGCAAGGTAGAGGACGAATTTCAGCTCGACCAGACCTATAGCCAGACCTTCGAAGAGCTGGTGTACGCGTCGCGCGTCGCCTGGAGGAACAGCGTCAAATGCATCGGCCGATTGTTCTGGCAAGGGTTGGCGGTCCGCGATTTCCGCCATGTTCAAACCGAGGACGAGATGTTCGAGGCGATTTTCTCGCACATCGAAACGGCCATGAACGGCGGGAATCTGCGGCCGCTGATCACGGTCTTCCCGCCCGCGGACAAGGACGGCCACAAGCCGCGCATCTGGAATCCGCAGATTTTTCGCTACGCGGGCTACCGGATGCCGGAGGGCCCTGTACTGGGCGATCCCGCGAATGTCGAGCTCACCGAAGCCGCGATCCGTTTGGGCTGGACGCCTCCCGCCGCGCGCGGCCGTTTCGACCTGCTGCCGGTGATCCTGGAAGCGGGAGGCCGTAAGCCGCAGTGGCGCGAGATTCCCAAGCACTTGGTGGTCGAAGTGCCGATTCTGCATCCGCGCTTCGAAGGCTTCCAAAATCTGGGATTGAAGTGGTACGCGCTGCGGCTGGTGGCGGGCATGCTGCTCGACGCCGGCGGAGTGCAATACTCGGCCGCGCCCTTTAACGGCTGGAGCATGGGCACGGAAATCGGCGCCCGGATCTTCAGCGACGTCAATCGCTACAACCAGTTGCCCGAGGTCGCAAAAATCCTGGGACTTGATACCGAAAGCGATCGAACCTTGTGGCGCGACCGGGCGCTGGTGGAGCTCAACGTCGCTGTTCTGCACTCCTTCGACAAAGCAGGGATCAAGATCATGGATCACCACGCGGCGAGCGAAGCCTTCATGAAGTTCGACGATCAGGAGAGCCGCGCCGGCCGACCCGTACACGCGCGCTGGAGCTGGATCGTGCCGCCGATTTCAGGCTCCGCGACACCCGTATTTCATCAGGAATGGACGGATGTCGAGATCAAACCGAACTATGTTGCCCTGCCCGAGCCGTGGAAGGCTTGAATGACACTCTTCCTGTAACGTTCACATTGCATGCACTTTGTCAACTGTTAGCCCATTACTTACTGTACCTAAAGACACCTTGAATCTCGTCCAAAGTGACCTATAATGAAATACCCTGCTGAAGAACTTGCAGAACCTTGGTACCATCGGGAGGTTACCTGCGCACCCACAAGTGGACGCGGGAGGAAGTCGTAAATCATTGAATTTGCTTTGGCTGAACCCATCCACACGCTGCGGCGTTTCGAAGTTTCCGCGCCCAATCAATAGGCCCTTGGCGGCAGTACGCCTACATTTAATTTGGGTAGGTGCTCCAGTGACGCCCCTAACCCAATGGTTTAACTTTGGGGAAGGGAAATTTAGAGATGCTTAAGCCTTTACATGGCTTATTGTTAGCGGGTTTGCTGGCTGCGCCGGTGCTGTTTGGCCAGGATCCTCTATGCACCGGCAGCCAAAGCTCGAGTGGCGAAACTTTCGAAAGCAACGGGGGCGCCGGTACGTTTTCCGGAACCGTTACCACTTACTGCGGCCCCCTGACGTCGGCCACACCCAGCGCGCCCTGGATCAGCATCACCTCGGCGACCGGGACCTTCTCCATCCAGTTCTCGGTTTCTCCGAATACAACGGGATCGAGCCGTTCGGGCAGTATTACGGCGAAGTTCACAAACCCCGGGATCGAATCTTTCACCTTCTCGGTGACGCAGTATGCAAAGCTGACCTTTACTAGTTCTTCACTACCCGTCGGCGCCGTCGGATATCCTTATTCCGCTCAGTTGCAGGTCTCGGGAGGAAGCGATGACTCGCGAAGCTTCTCCATCATTTCAGGCTCGCTTCCGCCCGGTTTATCCTTATCGGGTTCAACGATCGGCGGAACGCCGACCGGATCGGGAACGACGGCTTCTTTTACCGCGCAAGTCACCGATATCGACCCCAGCTCCGGCAATCCGTTTTCCGCAACTCAGGGCTTCGAAATAACGATCAATCCCCGATTTACAGCCTCCACAACGTCGCTGCCAGGCGCAACCGTTGGAGTAAGTTACTCGGCGTCAGTCTCGGCCAGCGGAGGATTTGCGCCGTATGGCTGGTCCCTGATTTCAGGAGCATTGCCCTCGGGATTATCGCTGAATTCCGGTACCGGAGCGATCAGTGGAATTCCCGGCGCCAACTCTCAAGGGTCGTATCCGATCACAATCCAGGTGTCCGATCTGCGCGGCGAGACTTTGAACGTACCGCTCACGCTGAATGTCGCTGGAACTCCGATTCCCTTAACGATTACGACCTCTACCTTGCCGTCGGCGACTGCGGGAGTGCCTTATAGCGCGTCGCTCACGGCCAACGGCGGGACGACGCCCTATGCCTGGTCGGCAGCGGGTCTTCCATCCTGGTTGAGCGTTTCGCCTGCCGGCCAGGTCTCCGGCACACCGCCGGCGGGATCGGCGGGAAGCTTTCCCTTCACCGCAAAAGTGCTGGACGCCATCGGCCATTCCGCCTCCGCCCCCCTGTCGTTGCAGGTGAACCTTCCTCCCCCTGGTCCTTTGAGCATTGTCACTACTTCGCCGCTCCCTGATGGAAGAGAAGGCAGCGTCTACAATTTCGGCTTCGTTGCAACCGGCGGAAAAGCCCCATACGAGTGGTCGGCCACCGGCCTTCCGGCATTCTTGAACCTGGCGCCGAGCGGCAGTCTCACCGGGATACCGTCGGTGGGTTCCGCGGGTCCCTACAGCTTTACTGCGACGGTTAGCGACGCCTTGGGAAACAAAGTCAGCGGAACATTCGGCCTGAAAGTGGACTCTTTGACGTCGCTAGGGATCACGACATCCTTGTTGCCGCCCGCCACGGTAGGTGTGCCCTATAGCGTTGCGTTCGCGGCCACCGGCGGGACCTTGCCCTATGCGTGGTCGGCTTCCGGCTTACCGTCATGGTTGAGCCTTTCCCAAGCCGGCCAGCTCTCCGGCACGCCCCCGGCGGGAGCCCCGGTCTCGCTTAGCTTCACGGTGAGCGTCGGCGACTCTGCGGGAAATAAGGCGAGCGGGATGTTCAGCCTGACGGTGAACCCGCTGAAATCCACCGTGCTGGTGACCATCATCGTTGCGTCGCCCCTGCCGCAAGCCACCGAAAATCAGCCTTACACAGTTACATTCAGCGCCAGCGGCGGCACCGCTCCGTACACTTGGACGGGAGTGGGAGTGCCCTATTGGGCGAATCTCTCGCCGGCGGGCGTGCTCAGTGGAACTCCGCCGTTCGGCTCCGCGGGCGCCACGCTACTCACGGTCACCGCCACCGATTCGGCGAACAACAGCCAAAGCACGCAAGTCACGCTGGTGGTATTGTCGGCGAACGGCCCCACCATTACGACGACGTCTCCTCTGCCGAACGCGGCCGCCGGCGCCAATTATCAAATTACGTTGAGCGCCACGGGAGGAACACCGCCCTACCAATGGTCGGGTTCGGGCATTCCAGCCGGACTCACGTTGACATCGAATGGACAACTGAGCGGCACTCCCACTACTCAGGGCGTCAATACCGTGACCGCGCAAGCCACCGACGCGGACCATAACGTGGCGTTCGCGGCGCTGAACTTACAGGTTGCGCCTTCCGCGATCACGATCATCACGCCTACCCCGCTGCCCGCCGGCGAGGTGAGTGTTTCATATTCGACCGTGTTTCAATCCAGCGGCGGAACTCGGCCACAGTCGTGGAGCCTTGTTTCCGGAACAATACCGCCCGGCACGACTCTCGATTCGAGCGGAGTTCTGAGCGGCACTCCAACACAGACCGGAGTCTTCGACTTCACCGTAAACGTCTCCGACGAGGGCGTGGCCGACGTCGAGAAGACCAAGGCCGTAAAGGCGAACGTCGCCGGTGTTGCCGGCGCCAGCGCCCCGTTCGAAATCACGGTAACGCCTTACGTAACGCCGGATCTAATTCTTTCTTGCGGCAGCCTGTCGTTCGCGGCGCCCAGCCAAGGGACTGCGTCCCTGCAAACGTGTTCCGTCATCTCGACCGTTTACAACTCGATCCCATTCTCGGTGAGCGCGAATGTGCCATGGCTGTCGGTGTCGACCGGCGGAATCACGCCGGGCAATCTCGAAATAGGCGCGAATCCCGCCGGTCTCTCGGACGGGGCTCACGCCGGCACGATCACCGTGTCGTCCCCGGGCGTGACCTCCAAGACTATCCAAGTATCGTTCACCACCAACGCCGAGCTCGAGGCTTCCGGAATCCTGCAAGTTTCGCCCTCCACTCTGACGCTCTCCAGCCCTGGGTCTCCGGCACTCAACCAGACTCTCTTCCTTCAGAATCTAGGGCAAGGCAATCTGCCTTTCACGGTTTCGACCGACGTTCCCTGGCTGGTAGTAAGCCCACAGTCTGGAACGCTCAGCGGGGAGGGGGCCCTCACGCTACAGGCTACGATTTTGACGCCGAGCCTCGCGCCGGGCGCATACCTGGGACACATCGAGATCGATTCGCCCTACGGCAGCTTCCAGATCCCGGCCAGCCTGCTGATTTCAGGACAAACGTCAAATTTGGGATCGCGGCCGAGAATGATACTGAGCCGGGACGGCATCCTGCTGCGTGCACGGCAGGGGAATGGGGTGTCCGGACCGGTCCCGACAACCTTCGAGATTACAGGCTCCACTAGCACCACGATCAACTATACGGTCAGCCAGGTAGGCGGAGAAGGCTGGCTGACGCTGGTAAGCGACCCGCAAGGCACCGCCTCGAGCACGGTTACGGGAACGGTGGCTTTCAAGGCTACGAGCGCTCAATTGCCGAAGGGCGCGTATTATGCGATCTTGCGCGTCACTGCGGCCGAGCCCTTCGACTCGCCTTTGGATTTCCTGGTGGTCCTGGATGTAGAAGACGCCTCCACGCCGGCCACGCCGGATTCCTACCCCAGCGGCTTGCTATTTGCGGCTGCGGCCGGAACCAATCCGCCCACTCAGATGGTGGCCGTCTACACCAGCAACGACAAGCCCATATCGTACCAAGTGGCGATCGAGACGGAGAGCGGCGGAAATTGGCTTTCGGCCACGCCGCTGGCCGGCTTCCTCGCTACCCTAACGCCGGCGCAGCTTACCGTGTCGGTGAATACTTCCAATTTGACGCCCGGAATCTACCGGGGCGGGGTCAATGTCTCGATCAGCAACCTGGAAGTGCGCACGGTGAACGTCACCCTGATCGTTCCGGACTTGGGTTCTTCCTCGAGCTCGTCGTCGCATGCGGTCTCGAACCCGGCTTCGAGCGCCTCCGCCACTCCGGCGGCTGCGTCAACCTGTACGCCCGCCAATCTGGTGTTAACGGAAACAGGTTTGCCCGGCAGTTTCTCGACTCCCGCCGCGTGGCCCAGTTACATCGCCGTCCAGCTTGCAGACGATTGCGGCAATCCGGTCTTCGGCGGCTACGTGGTAGCCAATTTCTCGAACGGCGATCCATCGCTCTCGCTGGCTGCGAACACTGCGACCACGGCGCTGTATTCCGCCACCTGGACACCAGTAAACCCCGTGGCGCAACTCACGATCACGATGCAAGCCAGCGCTTCGGGACT
>JBEKHQ010000002.1:0-20027 GCA_050012195.1 Bryobacteraceae bacterium
GACGCGGTCCGTGATTTCTTCTACCGCGGCGACATCGCGCACCGGATCGATGCCTTCATGCGCGCCAACGACGGCCTGATGCGATACGAAGACCTGGCGGCGTTCAAGCTCCAACCGGAAGAGCCCGTCTCCACCGACTATCGCGATTACAAGGTCTACAAGCCCGGTTTTTGGAGCCAAGGCCCCGCCATGATCGAGGCGCTCAACATCCTGGAGGGATTCGATCTGCGCTCTCTCGGCTACAACTCCGCCGAGTACATTCACAAGTCCGTGGAGGCTCTGAAACTGGCGTACGCCGATCGGGACGCGTACTACGGCGATCCGAAATTCAACCATCTGCCGAGCGATGTGCTGCTGTCCAAAAGCTATGCGGCGGAGCGTCGGAAATTGATCGGTCACTCCGCATCGTTGGATTTTATTCCCGGAACGATTGATGGAAAGCAGGCCAGGCACCCGGTTGATATGGACATCGCCCGCACCAAGATCGACGACGAACTGATGGCCAGCGATACAACTTGCGTCGATGTCATCGACAAGGACGGCGTCGTATTTTCGGCAACACCCTCCGGATCCTGGATGCCCTCGGTTATCGCCGGGGACACCGGGATTCCGCTGACCGAACGCGCGCAGCAGTTTATTTTGGTGCCCGGATCGCCCAATGAACTGGCGGGCGGCAAAAGGCCACGAGTGACGCTCAGCCCCACTATCGTCACCGAGCAAGGCAAGCCTTTGCTGGCTCTCTCGACGCCCGGCGGAGACAATCAGGAACAGAGCCTGATCCAGCTCTTCCTGAACGTCGTGGAATTCCACATGAACCCGCAAGCGGCCGTCGAGGCCCCGCGCTACCAGACCAGGCATCTGGTATCCAGTTTCGACAATCACGCTTGGAATCGAGGGGACCTGATTCTGGACGAGCGGATTCCGGCTACGGTGGACGCCGAACTGGCGGCCCGCGGGCATAAGGTGAGCACGCATTCGCGCTGGTCGAGCGGCGCCGCGCCGGTGATGGTTCGCGTCACGCCCGACGGAGTGATCGAAGCCGGCGCCGACCCGTATGGTTATCGCGTCGCCCACGCCTATTAAAGCCTTCGCGGTGGAATCGCTTCCGCTATTTGACGAGCCCGAACAATTCGACCGCGAACGCTTGCATTCGAAGTTAGCGGCGCTGGCTTCGCAAGATATTTTCATCGGAACGAGCTCCTGGAAATATGAGGGCTGGATCGGCCAGATCTACTCCCGCGACCGCTATCTTGCCCGCGGCCGTTTCTCCGAGCGGCGATTTCAGGCCGAATGTCTTCGCGAATACGCCGCCACCTTCCCCATCGTCTGCGGCGATTTTTCCTTCTACCAGTTTCCAGCCGAATCCTACTGGCAGCGGCTGTTTGCCTCCGCCACGCCCGCGCTGAAGTTTGCATTCAAAGTCCCCGAAGAAGTCACCGTGAAGATGTTTCCAACGCATCCTCGCTACGGAACGCGCGCCGGAGAACCGAACGCATCCTTCCTGGATGCGCTCCTGCTGCGTAACTCTTTTCTCGATCTGCTCCTGCCCTACCGCGAACGCATCGCCGTTCTGATCTTCGAATTTGGCGCTTTTCCTAAGCAGAGCTACCAGGGAATCGGCGAATTTCTCGATGAGCTCCACCCGTTCCTCGAAGCGCTCCCGCCTGAGTTTCGCTACGCGGTGGAGATACGGAATCAAGAGTTTCTCGGCCCACGTTATTTTGCGTGCCTGCGCCGTCACGGTGTCGCGCACGTGTTCAATGCCTGGACTCGCATGCCCGAGATGAGCGAGCAACTACAAATGCCGGAAGTGTTCACCGCCGATTTCACCGTTGCGCGGGCGCTGCTGAGACAAGGACGGCCCTATGCCGACGCCGTCGCCGCATTCTCGCCCTACCAGCAGATTCGGGACCCGAATCCCGATGCCCGCCAAGCGTTGCGAGGCCTGATTTCACGGGCCCGCGAGCGTCACGAGCCGTCCTACATCTTCGTCAATAACCGCCTGGAAGGAAACGCGCCCCAAACTATCGAGGCGATTCTGGACTAAGCGAAGCGATGAAGTCCGCCACCCGTTCCAGCGAGGCTTCGGATTGATCGCGGTGCGGACTGTGGCCGCATTGCTTGAGTATGAGCGTCTCTGCCGACGGAAGGCGCGTCCGGATGGCATCCAATTGTCGAGAGGTGCCATACTCGTCGTCCTCGCCTTGAATCAGCAGCACCGGACAGCGAATCTTGGGCAAATATTCCTCGATGTTCCAGGATCGAAAACTCGGGTCGAGCCAGATGTCGTTCCATCCCCAAAATGTATCGTCCACATGCGCGTGATAACGGCCCAGGCGCCGCGGAAGTTCCGTGGTCAGGTAGATTTCCTTCGCTCGAGCGATGCTTTCGACCGTAAGGTCTTCGACGAAAACGTGCGGCGCCTCCAGGATCAGCGCTCGGGGCGCATCCGGGAACGTGCCGGCAAAAATCAAGGCGATGGATGCGCCGTCGCTGTGGCCCAGCAGCACCGGCGAGGCGATTCCGTGCTGTTCCAATAAGGCAGGGAGAACCACTTGGGCCTCGTGATGCATGTACGTTACGGGGCGCTTTTCGCTCAACCGGCCCGAGGCGCCGTGACCGTAGCGCGAGTACACCAGAACGCCGCAGCCAGTGCGCTCCGCGAGACGCCGCGGAAAATTCCTCCAATGCGCGATCGAGCCCAGCCCCTCATGCAGCATCACGATCGCCGGCGCGCTCTCGGCCTCCGCAGGAAACCACAAAGTCTCCAGCCGCTTTCCGTCCACGATCACCGCCGCGGGTTTTGGCGCCGGCTCCGTCACCCTGGCCGCGCGACCTCCCCGTGCGTTGCGTTTGCGCGCCTCTGCAGCACAAACCTCTGGATCTTCCCTGTGGCCGTCTTCGGCAATGCGTCAATAAACTCGATCCAGCGCGGATATTTGTACGGCGCCAGGCGAGTCTTCACGAAATCCTGCAAGGCTTCGACCAACCGAGGTTCGGCAGCGACATCCGGCCTGAGCACCACAAACGCCAGCGGCTTCACCAGACCACTCTCGTCCGCCGCGCCGACTACCGCCGCTTCGAACACCGCATCGTGCGCCATCAACGCCGACTCCACTTCCATCGGCGACACCCAGTTGCCGCTGACCTTCAGCATTTCGTCGCGGCGTCCGCAATAAACAAAATCCCCCTCCGCTGTTTCGCGAAACTTATCGCCGGTTCGCACCCACTCTCCCAGAAATGTTGTGCGCGTCTTTTCCGCATTGCCCCAGTAACCGGCCGCGGCGCTGGGCCCGCTGACCAGCATCTCGCCCACTTCACCCGGCGCGACGTCCAGCCCGGTATCGTCCACCAGCCGGACTCGGTAACCGGGCACTGGACGTCCCGTCCTGCCATAGCGGACCGAGCCCGGGCGGTTCGAAACGAAGATATGCAACATCTCCGTGGAGCCGATGCCGTCCACGATATCCACGCCGGTATGCTCCTTCCACGATCTCCCCAGCTGCTCGGGCAGCGCTTCGCCCGCCGATGTGCAGAGCCGCAAGGCGTGCTCTCCGGCCTGCGGCGAATCGGCGGAGGCGAGCAGCGAATTGAACAGCGTGGGCACTCCGCAGAAAATGGTGGGCCGCTGGTTCCGAAGAATTGCGTTCACCGTGGGTGGAGTCGGCCTTCCCGACAGAAGAATGCTGGTTGCACCCACCGACATCGGAAAACTGAGTGCGTTTCCCAGCCCGTAGGCGAAAAACAATTTGGCCGCCGAATAGACGATGTCGCGCTCGGTCATGCCGAGAATCCCCTGGCCGAATCGTTCCGCCGTCTGGACGAGGCTGGTTTGAAGGTGCATCACCGCTTTGGGATCGCCGGTGGAACCCGACGAGTATAGCCAGAAGCAGACGTCGTCCGGTCGCGTCGGCGCAACCGTAGAGGCGCTCGATGCACGCGTCGCAAGGTCGGCCAACACCGGATACGCGCCATCTCCTTTTCCGGCAACGATGAAGCGCCCGCGCCAATCCGCAAGCCGCGCCCCTTCGAGCAGAGCGGGCATCCGCGCCTCCGACACGATCGCGGCCTGGGGTCGGCTGTCGGCGAGAATGAATGCGTAATCGGCCGCCGTCAAAAGCGTGTTCACCGGGATCGGCGCAGCCCCGGCCTCGATTGCTCCCAGGAAACAGGCGTGAAAATCGATGCTGTCGAACAAACAGAGCACTACGCGCTGTTCGCACTCGACGCCGAATTCGCGCAGCGCGTTGGCGCACCGATGGACGCGTTCCGCCAATTCGCCATAGGTGTGGCTTCCGGCTTCGTCAATCACCGCGACCTTCCCGCCGCGGCTCACGTTCCGCTCGATCAGGTCGGCTGCGGCGTTGTAGCGCGGAAATTGTCGAAACTCGCGCGTCGTCATCGGGTACGTGTTGTGCAGTATAATCGTGGCCGATTGACCTTCGCAAGCCGACCCGAAGCGCGCGTGCCGGAAACGAGCGCCACTGCGGTGGATTATCGGACCGATCCGTCGCGCTACCGCCACTGGCGCTTCGCGTTTGAAGGCGCGGTGGCAACCTTAACCTTGGATGTCCAGGAGGATGCGGGTATCCGGCCCGGTTACAAGCTGAAGCTCAATTCTTACGATCTCGGCGTGGACATCGAACTCCACGACGCATTGCAACGCATTCGTTTCGAACATCCGGAGACCCGCTGCGTCGTGATTACGAGCGCGAAACCTCGCGTGTTCTCCTCCGGCGCGAACATCTACATGTTGGGGCTTTCCAGCCACGCCTGGAAAGTGAATTTCTGCAAGTTCACCAACGAAACGCGCAACGGGATCGAAGATGCAAGCGCGCACTCCGGCCTGAAGTTCATCGCAGCATGCAACGGCTCCACGGCCGGCGGCGGTTACGAACTGGCGCTGGCTTGCGACGAGATCGTGCTTGTGGACGATCGCGCCTCGTCGGTCAGTCTTCCCGAGGTTCCGCTGCTCGGCGTTCTGCCGGGAACGGGCGGTCTCACGCGCCTCATCGACAAGCGCAAAGTACGGCGCGATCACGCCGACGTTTTCTGCACCACCTCGGAAGGCCTGCAAGGCCAGCGCGCCAAAGAATGGCGGCTCGTGGACGAAGTAGTGAAGGCGCGGGAGTTCGAAGATTATGTCCGGCGGCGCGCCGCGGAAATGGCTGCGCCTAGCGACCGTCCGACCGATGCGCACGGTGTCGCGCTCATTCCCTTGGAACGCTCGGTTGACGACGCGGGGTATCACTACGAGTCTGTGGACGCGCAACTCGACCGCAAGGCTCGCACCGTAACGCTAACCGTCCGCGCTCCGGAAGCTGTGACGGAAACAACCTTGGATGAAATCGTCACGGCGGGGGCCAATTGGTGGCCCCTCCGGATGAGCCGCGAGTTGGACGATGCGATCCTGAGCCTTCGAACCAATGAACTCGACCTCGGTTTGTGGATTCTAAAGACAACGGGGAATCAGGAAGCATTGCTCGCGGTCGATGATCTGATTCTTCGGGAACGAAACCATTGGTTCGTTCGTGAAGTCCTGGGGATGCTGCGCCGCACATTTGCCCGCCTGGACGTCTCTTCTCGATCTCTCTACGCGGTCGTCGAGCCAGAATCCTGCTTCGTGGGTTGTCTGCTGGAGTTGGCTCTGGCGGCGGATCGCGTTTATATGCTCGACTCCGCCGACCCTAACCACGCAATCTGCCGGCTTTCGGGAATGAATTTCGGGCCGCTTCCGATGGTCAATCGTCTATCGCGAATCGCCAACCGGTTCCACGACGCGCCTCGCGCCATCGAGGCCCTGCGCTGTCGGATTGGACAGCCGCTGACCGCTCGCGAAGCCCTGGAACTCGGCCTCGTAACCTTCGCTCCCGACGATCTGGATTGGGCGGATGAGCTGAGGCTCGCTATCGAAGGCAGGACCGCGTTGTCGCCGGATGCCTTGACCGGCCTCGAAGCTAACCTGCGATTCGCCGAAAACGAAACCATGGAAACGCGCATCTTCGGACGCCTGTCCGCCTGGCAAAACTGGATTTTCAGCCGCCCCAACGCCGTCGGTCCGGAGGGCGCGCTGAAGGTTTACGGGACAGGCAATCGTTCGAAATTTGACGGAGAGCGAACATGATCGACTACACCGACCGAATTCCGAATAACGTCGACCTGTCTCGCGATCAAACGTTGCAGCGCGCCCTGGAGCGATGGCAGCCCGCTTTTTTAGGTTGGTGGAGCGACACCGGACCCGCCGCCAGTTCGGCGCTCGAGGTTTATCTCCGGACCGCCATCAGCGTCGATCGCGATGGCTGGGCGAATTTCGGTTTCGTGCGCATGCCCGAATACCGCTGGGGAATTTTTCTAGTGCCGCCGGACGAACAGCGCACCATTCCATTCGGAGATCATCATGGTCAGCCGGCGTGGCAGGAAGTTCCGGGCGAATACCGTTCCGCGCTGCGCCGCATCATTGTGACCCAGGGCGACACTGAACCGGCATCGGTGGAACAGCAGCGCTTGCTCGGAATGACCGCGCCGTCGCTTTACGATTTGCGAAATCTTTTCCAGGTGAATGTCGAGGAGGGCCGCCATCTGTGGGCCATGGTTTATCTCTTGCAGCGTTACTTCGGCCGCGATGGACGCGAAGAGGCAGAGGCGCTGCTCCAACGACGGTCCGGCGACGCCGACCATCCCCGCATTCTGACCGCGTTCAACGACCCGATCCGCCACTGGCTCGCGTTCTTCATGTTCGCCTACTTCACCGACCGCGACGGAAAATTTCAGCTCGCGTCTTTGGCGGAATCGGCGTTCGATCCGCTGGCGCGCACCTGCCGCTTCATGCTGACCGAAGAGGCTCACCACATGTTCGTAGGCGAGTCCGGTATTGCGCGGGCCGTGCAAAGGACGTGCGAGGTGATGCGCGATCAAGAAGTCAGCCACCCGGCACAGGCGCGAGCGCTTGGCGTGATCGATCTTGAGACCATCCAAAAATTCGTGAACTTTCATTACAGCGCCACTTTGGATCTTTTTGGCTCGGAGGTCTCCTCCAACGCCGCCGGCTATTACACGACGGGATTGAAAGGCCGCTTCGGCGAGAGCCGGCTCACCGACGATCACAAACTCTCGGATGCCGGTTATGCCGTTCACGAGGTCGAAGGCAACCGGATCGTCCCCAGAACCGTTCCCGCCTTGACGGCCCTCAACGCGCGCCTGCGGGACGATTACATTCGCGAGATCCAGGCCGGACTGGATCGCTGGAATCGCATCCCGGACAAACTTGGCATTCCGTTCCGATTTGTCCTGCCGCATATCGGCTTCAATCGACGCATTGGAAACTTCGCTGGGCGCTTCATCAGTCCGCTTGGAGAAGTATTGCCTGACGCCGAGTGGAACCGCCAGCGAGACTCATGGCTGCCGAGCGAAAGCGATCATCAGTACGTCGAGTCGCTGATGGGACGCGTCGTCGAGCCAGGAAAATTTGCCAATTGGATTGCTCCCCCAGTCCGAGGGATCAACAATCAGCCCATTGAATTCGAATACGTCCGGTTCAACTGAGTTCGCGCTGCTTCCAGTTCCGGCGCGCAAGCTGCTCTACGTGATCATGCGGCAAGCGTGGGCCGGAACGCTTCGGTCGAAAACTCCGGGTGTTGCTACTTTGCCCGAGGTTTACGAAGCGTGCGGTCTGGAAGTCAATGAAATTTATCCACTCTTGCACGTTCTCAGAGATTCAGGTTTCATCGACATCCAGGGCGACTATCCGTTCGAGGAATTGAAGCTGATCGGCGTGCCGGCCGAGCACAGAATTTCCGTGAATGGCGTGGAACTCGCGTTGTGGGAATGGCTCGGGGAGGGACAGCCGATCTTGTTCTGTCACGGCACGGGATTGCACGGACGCTGTTGGGATCGGGTGATCGCGCGCCTCGCGGGTCACCATTGCCTGGCCCTGGATCTGCGCGGCCATGGACGGAGCGACAAACCAGGTTCGCCGTACTTCTGGCGGAGCTTCGGCCAAGATGTAGCGGCCGCGGCGGCGTCACTCGGCCTATCCGGGGCGATCGGCGTTGGCCATTCGATGGGCGGCCACGCTGTCACTCTGGCCGCGGCGCTCCGCCCCCAGGCATTTTCCGCGCTCTTGCTCCTCGATCCCGTGATACGCTCCCAGGACGCGTACGTCGGTCCGTGGAAGGGAGCGGGCTTCGTCGCCAAGCGTCGCAACCGCTGGTCATCGCCGGGCGAGATGTTCGACCGATTCGAGAATCGCCCGCCTTTTGACTCTTGGGACCGCGCCGTTCTACGCGACTATTGCGAGTACGGGCTGCTCCCGGACGGCGATGGCTTCGTTTTAGCTTGTGCTCCCGCAGTGGAGGCCGAGATCTATGAGAACGGCCCTCTTCCCAATGCCGATATTTACGGGGAAATAGCCGCCATCCAAATCCCGGTGCACGTGGCACGCGCCGGCAAACGCTTCGAGCCCGGCGACTTCATGCGGGCTTCACCGACCACTCCGGAACTGGCCTCGAAGTTCGCGGACGGAACCGATCTGCTCTTACCCGAAAATTCGCACTTCATTCCCATGGAAGCGCCTGCGCTCACCGCCCGGCTGATCGCCGACATCCTGAATTCTCGATAATAGAAAGAGTGTCCATCGAAGAACAGCTCGCGTACCTGAAGAAAGGCCTTGCGGAACTAATTACAGAACCGGAATTGCGCGAGCGCCTGACAGAGTCCGAAAAGAGCGGTCGGCCCCTGCGCGTCAAGGCGGGCTTCGATCCCACGGCGCCCGACTTACATCTCGGCCACACCGTACTGCTGCGGAAAATGAAGCATTTCCAGGATCTCGGCCACACGGTGATCTTTCTGATCGGCGACATGACCGGCCTTATCGGCGATCCTACCGGCCGCAATACAACCCGGCCGCCCATGACGCGCGAAGAGATCAATCGCAACGCCGAAACCTACAAGTCGCAGGTCTTCAAAATTCTCGACCCGAATAAAACCGAAATCCGCTTCAACAGCGAATGGCTCCAGCCGCTTCAATTTGAAGACGTCGTGCGGCTCGCTTCGAAGTACACGGTGGCGCAGATTTTGGAGCGCGACTATTTCAGCAAGCGCTACAAGGCAGGTGTCTCGATTTCGATTCATGAGCTGCTGTACCCGCTCGCGCAGGCTTACGATTCCGTGATGCTGCGATGCGATGTCGAAATGGGCGGCACCGATCAGAAATTCAATTTGCTGGTCGGGCGCGAAATCCAACGCGATTCCGGCCAGCCACCGCAGATAGTCGCCACCACGCCGCTTCTCGAAGGCACGGACGGCGTCGAGAAGATGTCGAAATCGAAAGGCAACTACATCGGCATCACCGAGGCCCCTAAAATCATGTTCCGCAAAGTCATGGGCATCAGCGATCAGATGATGTGGCGCTACTACGAGCTGCTCACCGACTGGAGCATCGCCGAAATCGCCGAGCTGCGCGCCGGCAATCAGCCGATGTCCGCCAAGCAAACGCTGGCCCGCCGTATCGTGACGGATTTCCATTCCGCCGAAGCGGCCGAAGAGGCCCAAAACGCTTTCGACCGGGAAGTCCGCGAAGGACAGCAGCCCGACGATATCGAAACCGTTTCCGCTCGCCCTGAATGGGGATCGAGCCTTCCCAAAATTGTTCTGGGAACAGGGTTGGCGGAATCGCGGACAGACGCGGAGCGCAGGATCAAGTCGGGCGCGGTCATAATTGATGGAGTGAAGGTAACGAACCTGTCCTACACCATCGAGAAGCCTGTCGTGATGCAGGTCGGCAAGAAATGGAAGCGGGTTCAGCCCGAGTCATGACCCGCCGTCACATTGTTTGGAGGCTTCGCGACCGAGAGCTGCTGCTGGGCGAGCGGACCCTGATCATGGGCGTTCTCAATGTCACGCCAGATTCGTTCTCCGACGGCGGCAAATATCTGGACCCGGATCGCGCCTTCGCCCGCGCCATCGAAATCGAGGAACAAGGCGCGGACATAATCGATATCGGCGCGGAATCGACCCGCCCCGGCTCCCAGCGCGTCTCGGAAGCCGAGGAGCTTCGCCGTCTCGTTCCGGTCCTAAAGCGGCTGCGCGGCAAACTCGCGATCCCGATCTCGGTGGATACATACAAGTCCGCCGTGGCCGAGAAGGCATGCGAACACGGCGCGGAGATCATAAATGACCCTTCCGGCCTCACGTTCGATCCCCGGCTTGCGCGCGGCGTCGCTAATCATGACGCGGGCCTGATCGTCAATCATATGCGCGGAACTCCCGAGACTTGGGCCAAGCTGCCGCCGCTCCAGGATGTGATGGGCGCCATCCGGCACGATCTCGAAGCATCGGTTCATCGCGCCGTCGGTTCCGGGGTCTCGCGAACACGCATAGCAATCGATCCCGGGCTGGGCTTCGGTAAACGGAAAGAACAAAACGCGGAGATCCTGGCGCGCCTCAGCGAGCTTGCACGGTTGGAGTTACCCATCCTGGTGGGCGCGTCGCGAAAATCGTTCCTGGCGGCGCTGGAAAAGACTTCCGAACTGCTTGTCGAGTGCGCTTCGGCCGCCGCTGTTACGGCCGCGATTCTCGGCGGCGCTCACCTGGTGCGGGTGCACGATGTGGCCTCCATGCACATCGTCGCGCAGGTGGCCGATCAAGTGCTCAGCTTCGCTGACACTTCGGACAGTAGTGCGTCCCGCGCTGCCCCACCACGATCCGGCGGATTGCCGTCCCGCAAATAGCGCAAGGCTCGCCCGCGCGTCCGTACACCTGGTGCTGCAGTTGAAAGCTGCCCTTCTTGCCCTCGGCATCCACATAATTAGAAATCGACGACCCTTTCAGTCGGATCGCGGATTCAAGAATTTCGACCATCGCGCGATGCAGCCGCGCCGCCCGCTGCTTGCTCAAGCTCGATGCCAGCGCGCGCGGGTGGATGCGCGCCTCGAATAGCGCTTCATCAGTGTATATATTGCCCATCCCGCGCAAGAAGCGTTGATTCAGGAGCAGCGGCTTGATACGCGAATGGCGTTTCGCGAGCAGCTTCAAAAAATCTTCGAGCGAAATCTCCAGCGCATCGGGACCCAGGGCGGCGGCCCGTTCCAGCAACTTGGCGCTCCACTCGATGCGGCCGAAATGGCGAACGTCGTCGTACACCAGCAGGCCCCGATCCAGTTCGAACACCGCGCGCGCGTAAGGGCCGGGCTCGTTGTCGAGCAGCAGCTTGCCCGTCATCCCGAGATGAATCGTCAGAAAACCGCGCTCGAGTTCCAACACAATGAATTTGCCGTGCCGCCGCACGGATTTCACCGGCTGATCCCGTACCCGTCCCCGCAGCATCGAGAACTTTTGCCGGACGACGTGCTTCGAAGAAAATTGCGCGTCGACAATTCGCCTTCCAGTTAGCTTCGGCGCCAGCGTTCGAACCACGGTCTCGACTTCGGGCAGTTCAGGCACGCGTTTCCGGATCGAGCAGGATATCGTCGCCTTCCGTTTTGACCACGAAGCGATCCAGTTTGATCGCGGGATCGTAGTCGTTTTCCCCAGTGCGGAAGTCGTACGCCCATTCGTGCCACGGGCACACCACCAGATTCTCCTGCAACGTCCCCTGCCCGATCGGCCCGCCGGCATGCGGGCAAATCCCCGCCAGCGCGTGCAGTTCGCCGTTGCCGTTGCAGATCGCGTAGCAATCTTCTCCGAGCGTAACCTCCATCACCGAACCCGGCGGGAGAGCGGAGAGTGATCCAACCTTCACGAATGCCATAAGACCTGTTCTACCACGAGCTGTGCCGGTTTACGGCGTCGCGACCGCTCGCAAGAAGGCGAGGATCAATTCCAGGTCCGGGTCGCTGTAGGACTTCAGTACATCCGAATGCCGCCACGGGCTTCCATCCGTCACTTTCGCCGTGGCCGTCGCGAACGTGCGCAGTACTGGAGGTGGCGACGTTAAGTCGTAAAGCTTGGTCTGTGCGTTGCCATGGCTCACGATCAGCGCTGGGAAGGATTCGCCGTCAACGGTTGCGGTATGGATTTGCGGAGTAGCGAGCGTGCGCAAGTCTCGCGCCGTCGCCGGAACTTTGCCGATAGATCCCGCGACAGGAACCCCTCGGTCCGTCACCTCGTGACAAGTTGCGCATCGGCCAAATCCGCGCACCGAATCGAAGAACAATTCACGGCCGCGTTCGGCATCCGGAGGAAGTTGCTTCTCGGGCGCGGATTCGGCCGCGCGAGTCGGCGCGGGCGCGATCCCGTTCAAGCTGCCCACATACGCGATCACGGCAGCAAGCTCCGGCGCCGAGAGAGAAGTCGCGAAACCGGGCATGGCGCTCCCTGGGATGCCTCGCCTCACCACTTGCGACATATAGGCTTCGTCGAACCCGCGCGCCGCCAGCCGTGGCGCACTTCCCCCGGACGCGCCTTTGGCCACATGGCAGTAAGCGCTGGCGCATGTTTTGTTGTAGACGTCCAGCCCGCGCGTCACGATATCCTGCGCGCAAGCGAGCACCGGCAGCAGCAACAAAGCGGCTCGCTTCACCTGGTTCCCTCCGGCAGGGCGAACACCATCAGAGTCGAGCCGCCTCGAAACGTCTCGCCCTCCGGCCACAGCGCGCTCATGCCGCGCGCGGCAATCGACCCCCATCCGGACGGTGTCGCGATGAACTGCCGGCCGTTCACGCTGTATGTCACCGCAGATCCGCGGTTGCCGCTGCCCGTCTGGAAGCTCCACAGCTTCGCGCCAGTGCGAGCGTCCAGCGCGAAGAAGAATCCCTCGGGGTCGCCCGTGAATACCAGATCTCCAGCCGTTGCCAGGATCGAAGCGAGCAGCGGATATTTGTACGGGTACGACCATTGCCGCTTGCCCGTCACCGGATCGTACGCGTCCAGATGGCTACGATAGGGCCCATCCGGAGGCGGCGCCATCGGGCCTCCACCACCGAAGTAACCGCGACCCTCGTGCGGCTCCTGGGGAACCACCGTCGTGTTGCTGCAGAACTCCAGCGCCGGCACGTACGTGAAGCCCGTGCGCGGAGAATATGCCATTTCGTTCCAGCTTTTGCCTCCCAGCGCGCTCGGACAAATCAGCGTCGACTTCCCCGGTACCGGTTCCACGCGGCCCACGAATTTGCCGTCCTCGGTGATGCCGGTGGTCCAGGTGTGATTGTCGACGATTGGATAGGCATTCAGGTACTCACCGGTCGCGCGATCCAAAACGAATGCGTATCCGCCCTTATTGATGTGGACCAGTAGCTTCCGCATCTTGCCGCGCACCTCGCGATCCACCA
This sequence comes from Bryobacteraceae bacterium, assembly GCA_050012195.1. GTDB lineage: Bacteria > Acidobacteriota > Terriglobia > Bryobacterales > Bryobacteraceae > Palsa-89. The sequence continues at coordinate 13,266 of JBEKHQ010000002.1, forward strand.
ACACGCACTCGTAAGCGGAATCGTAATCCCAAACGTCTTTCGGGACTTCCTGGTAATACCACTTGAGCTTGCCCGAGTCCGCGTCGAGCGCCACCACGCTGGCCGTGTACAGATTCGCGCCTTCGCCCTCGCCCGAGTAGCGGCCGGTGGGATCGAGATCCGACGCCGCGTTGCCCACGCCCCAATACACGAGATTGAGCGCGGGGTCGAACGATCCCGTCATCCAAGTGGCGCCGCCGCCGTACTTCCAGCTATCGCCTTTCCAGGTCTCGTGACCCTTCTCGCCCGGCCCGGGAATCGTATAGAAGCGCCAAGCCACACGCCCGGTTTTCATCGAAACGGCGGTGAGATAACCTCGGTGGGCCGAATCTCCGCCCGCCCCGCCCACGATCACTTTGTCTTTCACCACCAGAGGCGCGGCCGTGATGGTGCAGCCGCATTGGCGGATGTCGTCAAGACTCACGCGCCAAACTTCATGACCGTTCTTCTGATCGATGGCGATCAAGTTATCGTCGTACGTGCCTAGGAAAACTTCGCCGTCGCCCACCGCGACTCCACGATTCTGAGGGCCGTAGGGCGTGGTCGCGCGCGGCATCGGATATTTGTATTGCCAGATTACGCGTCCGGTGACGGCGTCGAGCGCCCACACCTGGCTTCGCGACGTGGATAGATACAGCACGCCGTCCACGACGATGGGCGTCGACTGCAAGCCCATTTCGTAGTCGCCTGTCTGGAATGCCCACATCGGCGCGAGCTTCTTGACGTTGGCTTTGTTGATTTGATCCAGCGCGCTATAACGCCAGGCGAGTTGTGTGCCGCCGTGGTAGGGCCAATTGGCTTCTGCAGCGCCATCCTGCCCAAACATGACGGGGATCGCGACGAACAGGAGCAAGAATCGCATCGCGGTTTATTATATATCGTCGGTGGGCGTTAGGCCCCTTCGTGATGCTGGGTGGCGATCTGAGTGTACATTGCGTCCGGTGCTAGGTCAATCTCGCCAGGCCAAGCAACGGCACCATGGTCAATGAGAACCTGTTCGAAGAACCGGACATCCAAAAGGGGTGCGAGCACGCCTGTTAGCCCCTCTGGCCGCAACCGCACACGTCCCGTTAGTCCGTCCTTGAATCGGACGAAGAGGCAGCAGCTCGGCTCGGGCTTCACTTCAACTACATCCCAGTGCATTCGACGCTCTTTCATTTAGAATCATCTCATTGATCCCGGATTCCGGCTGCGCGCTGCGCTCGGGCTAGGGGCTCGGTACAATGGAGAGCGAAAAATGGAAAATGCTGTAATCGTGATGGACCCCGATATTATGAACGGAACGCCCTGTTTTCGCGGCACGCGAGTTCCGTTCAAGAATCTCATCGACTACATCGAGGGAGGCCATTCCTTGGGTGAGTTCCTCCAGCAATTTCCCACCGTCACGCGCGAGATGGCGGTGCAGGCGCTTGAGGAAGCGAAGGACTCGTTGCGCCTAGCTTGACCCGTCCCTTACCGTTCCTTCTCACGCGCCGACAAAAATTCATCTCCCTTGTTCCACGTCGGCAGTTTCTCTTCGTTCGCCACCGTCGTTCCGATCAGCAACCCGAATTGCGCCACTTGCTCCATGCCGGAAAAATCCCAATCGTCGTGATATTCGTCCGACGGCTGGTGATAATGCTTGTCGTTGTATTCCTCGAAAATCTTTTCGCCGTAACCCGCCGGCTTGCCGACGTAGTCCGTCCCCATGTCGATCGAAAACGACGGCACGCCAGCATGCGCCAGCGAAAAATGATCCGAGCGGTAAAAGTGACCTTGCTCCGGATGACTCTCCGGCTGAATCGCGAGATGCATGCGCTTGGCGGCCTCCTGCACCTCCGGCCAGGCCGTCGTTCGATCGGCGCCGGTCACCGAAATATCCTTGGTTTTGCCGAATGGATAGAAAGCGTCGAAATTCAGATCGAGCGCGGTCTTCGCCAGCGGGATCGTCGGATGCGCGGCATAATATTCCGAACCGCGCAGCCCCGCTTCTTCCGCCGTCACGGCCGCAAAGATCGCCGATCGCCGCGGCTTCTGTGGCAGCGCCGCCCAAGCGCGAGCCATTTCGATAAGCATGGCGCATCCGGTAGCGTTGTCCACCGCGCCGTTATAAATCGAATCGCCGTTCACCGCCGGACCGATGCCTAAGTGATCCCAATGCGCCGTGAAAATCACGGCCTGCGACGCCAGCTTCGCGTCGCTGCCGGGAATCATCGCCACCACGTTGCGCGATTCGATCTGCCGGATCTTGCTCGGGACCTTGGCGCGAATCTTGATCCCCAACGGAATCGGGCGGAAATCGCGCGAATTGGCGGCGGTTAGCATTTCATCTACCTTCTTCCCCGCCAGCGCCAGCAGTCTCGCGCCCGCGTCCTGGCTCAACCACCCCGCGAACGCCAGCGCCGGTTCGCCCGCCGGCAGCTTCAACTGCGGGTCTTCCTTGCCCCAGGAATTGCGCACGACGTCGTAGCCGTAACCGGCCGTCGGCGTCGTATGGATGATCAACACCGCCTTCGCGCCCATGCGCGCGCCTTCTTCGTATTTGTAAGTCCAGCGGCCGTAGTAGGTCAGCGCGCGTCCTCCAAAAAACTTCGGATCTTCCGACGGCGGTTCGTTTGTGAACAGCACCAGCACCTTGCCCTTGACGTCCACGCCTTTGAAATCGTCCCAATGGAATTCCGGCGCAACGATCCCGTGCCCCACGAAAATCGCATCCGCTTCGAACTGATCTGTCGGCTGCTGAAGCTGATTAACCCCCACGAACTCATCCAGCCACTTGAACGAAGCCGTCTGGCCGGCCGCCGCGGCCGAAAGGGTCACCGATGCCTCGGTGGTCACGCCCACCATGGGCACTCTTTGGTAATAAGTCCCGTGGTCGCCCGCGGGCTTTGCGCCGATGAGTTCGAACTGCTTTGCGATATACTCGGTCGCCAGCTTCTCGCCGCGCGTCCCAACGCCTCGGCCTTCCAGAGCGTCGCTTGCGAGATATTTCACGTGCGCCCGCATCTTCTCACCGGATACGTCCGCGATCTGTGCCACCAGCGCCGTTCCCACCAGCAATAGTCCAATGCTTTTCATGACTCAGTGTTGATTTTTGGGCCGCATCGTGTCAAACCAGTATCTATGGCCATTGCAACCCTCAACCCGGCAACCGGCGAGACACTTCGCAGCTTCCAGCCATTGTCGTCCGAAGAAATCGAAACCAAGCTCCAGCGGGCCGCCGACGCTTTCCGCGCCCACCGGCGCACCAGTTTCGCCGATCGCGCCGCCCGCATGCACAAAGCCGCCGAAATCCTCGAGTCGGAGAAGGACCGCTTCGCCCGCATCATGACCACGGAGATGGGCAAAACGCTGAAGTCCGCCGGAGACGAGGCTTTGAAATGTGCCCTGGGCTGCCGTTATTATGCCGACAACGCGGAGGCCGCTCTGGCCGACGAGACGATCGCTACCAATGCGGGTAAGAGCTTCGTGCGCTACCAGCCGCTCGGCGTGGTCCTGGCTGTCATGCCGTGGAACTTTCCGTTCTGGCAGGTGTTCCGGTTCGCCGCGCCCGCGCTCATGGCGGGCAACGTAGGACTGCTGAAACATTCCTCCAACGTGCCGCAGTGCGCGCTGGCCATCGAAGAGATACTCTGCCGCGCCGGATTCGCGAATGGAGAATTTCAGACGCTGCTGATCGAGTCGAAACAAGTTGCACGCGTGCTCGACGATCCGCGCGTCGTCGCGGCCACGCTCACCGGCAGCGAACCCGCCGGAAGCCAAGTGGCCAGTCAAGCCGGAAAACAGATCAAGAAGACCGTCCTGGAGCTCGGCGGCAGCGACCCGTTCATCGTCATGCCCAGCGCCAATGTGCAGGAAGCCGCCCAAACCGCCGCGAAGGCGCGCTGCATCAATAACGGACAATCATGCATCGCCGCCAAGCGGTTCATCGTGCACGAATCCATCTATGCCGATTTCGAGCGCTACTTCGTCGAAGGCATGCGGACCTTGGGCGTCGGCGATCCGATGGAACCGGCCACCGACATCGGCCCGCTCGCCACGTCGCAGATCCTCACCGAGCTTGATGAGCAAGTGCGGGCGGCGGTCGCGGACGGCGCGCGCATCTTGACCGGAGGCGCCCGGATCCACCGTCCCGGCAACTATTACGAAGCCACCGTGCTCGCCGATGTTCCGAAGAGCTCGCCGGTTTACTATCAGGAATTCTTCGGACCGGTAGCCATGCTGTTCCGGGCGCGCGACGTTGATCACGCCATCGAACTCGCAAACGATTCCGATTTCGGCTTGGGCGCCAGCGTCTGGACCACCGACGAGCGCGAAATTGCCCGCTTCACTGATGAAATCGAATCAGGCCAGGTTTTCGTCAACAGCATGGTGGTGTCCGATCCGCGCCTGCCGTTCGGCGGCGTCAAACGCTCCGGCTACGGCCGGGAGCTGAGCACGTTCGGCATCCGCGAGTTCGTCAACATCAAGACCGTCTGGATCAAGTAGCGCTCAGCGCGGGGAAGTCAGGGCCTTCAGAAACCGGTAGTAAAACTCGACGCCGTCGTAGAACGAACTCACGCGCACGCGCTCGTCCTTGCCATGCGCTCGAACGTCGTTCTGATCGATCGCGACTCCGTTGATGCCGTAGCTCGGTAAGCCGACGGCGACGGTATAGATGCTGTCGGACGCCCCCGTTTCCATGTCCGGGATCACGGGCGCGCCGGGCCACATCTCGTCGGCCACGCGTTCCAGCGGCTTCAATACCTCGGGCGGCGGCATCACGGTGGCGAACCCCTTGGCGTCGGGGGCGCGGTCGGAAACGTTCCCGGCGTTATCCACGTACCGGACCACCACCTTGGGATCGGCGAAGATGCGAATCAGCTCCTGACGCACCTCCTCGGAAGAATGCCCAGGGAGAATCCGGCAATTCACGTTCGCTTGGGCGAGTTGCGGCAGCGCGTTGTTGGCGTGTCCGGCTTCCAGGCGCGTGGCCACGCAGGTGGTGCGCATCGTCGAATTGAAGCGCGCGTCGCTGGATAGCCGCGCGATCGCCGTTTCATCGGGAGGCGTCCTGAGAATCGCTTTCATGTCCGCGGCGGCCCGGCCGGTTTCAAGCGCTGCGCGCCGTTCAAAGTAAGCGCGCGTCACCGCGTTCAGTTCGAACGGAAACGGCGCATGCTCCAGGCGCGAAAGAGCGTCCGTCAAGTGATAGATCGCGTTGTCGGGAACCGGCATGGAGCTATGGCCGCCCGGATTCGTGGCCGAGACCTGGAAATCGGCGTACAACTTCTCGCTGGCCTCGACGTCCACGTTGAGCGGCTTGCCCTGGATCGTCGTAATGCCGCCCGCGTCGGCATTGAGGACGAACTCGGCGTCCACCCACTCGCGGCGGTTCTTCAGCAGCCAATCGACGCCGTTCGATTTCCCGCCTTCTTCATCCGCGGTGAGGGCCAGGATGAGGTCGCGGTCCGGACGGTAGCCCTCGCGATGAAATCGGATGAAGGTGGTCGTCAGGATGGCATCGTTGACCTTCATATCCTGCGTGCCGCGGCCGTAGAAATAGCCGTCCTTCTCGACGAACTGGAAGGGATCGGTGGTCCAATCGGATCGTCGCGCCTCCACGACGTCCAGATGACCGATGAGCAGGATCGGCTTGAGCTTTGTCCCGGCCGCTCCATGCAGCCGGACCACAAGATTGCCCTTGCGATCGTTCGGACCCGCAAGCTTTATATCCGCCTCCGGGATTCCGGCGTCGGAAAGGCGCTTGGCCATGGCTTGGGCCGCGACGGTGGTGCTCCCGACCGAGTCGGTGGTGTTGATCTCAATCAATTGCTGAAAGATGTCCCGCGCCAGACGCCTGGTCGCTTCGTCAGGCGTCGCGGCCGGAAGCTGGATCGAGAGAAGCAAAGTGGCGGCTACGGCAAGCCTTGCGGAGAACATGCCTCATGATCGCACGCGCCTAGTGCGAAAGCCTCAGGTCCCAACCTGATTTCACCTCAGAACGCGGAGATAGCGGAAACCGGGGGCGTTTAGGAGTCGTCTGGTTGTATGACGCGTCCCAGTTGTCTGGTCAGGCCGGAGTGTAGGGCCAGACATCCCAGTTTCGTAATACCATTTGTTCAAGCCGTCTGCATGCCCAGAATTCGTACTCAGTTCATCTGTAAACTCGCGGCTGTAGCTTCCCTGCTAGCGGTTGCAGCCGGCTTAATGGCTCAGACCAGCCGCATAACGGCGGCGATCGACAACAGCCGGCGCGTCACGCTGACCGGTCATTTGCATCCACTGGCACGCCCTGAATACGATGGCGGCGCCGCGGATCCTTCCACGAAGCTGACGTTCCTTACGCTGCTGTTAAAGCCGTCCGCCGGCCAGCGGTCGGATCTCGCCCAGTTGCTCGCTGAACAGCAAGACCCTACCTCTCCGAATTACCATCGCTGGCTCACGCCGGAGCAGTACGCGGACCGTTTCGGCGTTAGCTCCGATGACTTAGCTAAGATCAAGAACTGGCTCGAACAACAGGGCCTGCAAGTAACCGGCGTGGCTCGCGGGCGAAACTGGGTTTCTTTCAACGGCACGGTGGGGCAGGTGCAACAGGCCTTCCAAACGGAAATTCATCAGTACAACGTGAAGGGCCAGATGCACATCGCTAACACTGCCGATCCTTCCGTGCCGGCCGCGATTGGGGCTGTGGTTTCCGGCGTTCGAGGACTCAATGATTTCCACCTGCGCCCGCTCTTGAAACCGCGCAGCGCGGCGCCAGCC
>JBEKHQ010000003.1:0-16541 GCA_050012195.1 Bryobacteraceae bacterium
TCGCGCAGCGGGATCAAGTAGCAATATTTGAAGACGTCGTTACACCGGAGCACCAGGCCGCCGGCGGTGAACGCCATCGCGAATCGAATCGCGAGCAGGGCCAGAGCGGTCCACCAGGCGCCCGAGAGCACAGCGATCACCGCCCACAATGTCGCGAACGTGATCGGCAAGCCCGCATAACCGCCCGGGCGGGAACAGCGGATAGTGCGCGCCCAGCGGAGCTGATGTCGCCAGGCCGCGCTCCACGTTCCGGCCGAAAGGCGCGTGCTTACCACGATATTCGAGACCAGATTCTTGCGGCCGAGCAGATGCAGCTTGCGGCCGAGTTGATAGTCGTCGGCGAGGTAGTCGGCGACGGCCGCGAAACCGCCGATGGCTTCGAGGTCCGCGCGGCGGAAGGCGAGCGTCGAGCCGAGTCCGAACTCCGAAACGCCGAACAGGGGCGCCACCAAGGTGCTGGGGGCGAAATCGGTCGCGATCCCGAGCGCTTCGAAGCGGCTGGGCCAGTCGCGCGCTTCGGCTCGATAAAGGCAAGTTACCAACCCAATACCGGGATCTTGAAGCGGCGCGGTGACGTCTCGCAGGTACGCGGGCGGCACGCTGATATCACTGTCGTTGACGATGAAGAGCGGGTAGCGGGCTTCTTTGGCCAGGTCCATCAAGATCCCGACTTTGGCGTTCGGGGCTTCTTGCGGGCAAACCACCCAGCGGATCGCGACCGTGGGGAACTCGCGGATCAACTGGCCGACGGCGTCTCGCGCGGGGTCGTCGACGCGGCTGGCGCCGAACAGAATTTCGAACTCCGGATATTGCTGAAGCGCGTGCGAGCGGATGGCCTCGTAAAAGCCCGGCTCGCCGCCATGCACCGGCTTGAGGATCGAAACGCCGAGCGGCCGCGCGGCGGCGGGCGAAGCGCGGTCATGGAGCAGCGCGGCCAGCAGCGCGAGGATTTGATAGCACGCCGCGGCGCACGCGAGGGCGATGGGAATCCAGATCACATTGCCAGCAGCGCGACTCCGGCGGCTACGAAGATCGCGCCTGCCCAGCGCGATCGGGTTACGCTTTCCCGGAGCACCAGCTTGGCAAGAATCGTCTCGATCACCACGCTTGCGGCCGTGACCGGAACGGCGAAACTCAGGTCGGCGATGGAGAGAAGCTTGATGAACGCGAAGAAGGAAATCGCCATCAAAAATACGGCCAACACCAGGAACTTGCGTTGAGCCAAGCGCGCCAGCATTCCCGGCAAACGTCCGGGCCGCAAATCTTCCACCGTCACGACGTGCCGTTTCATCTCGAAGCTCTGGAGCAGATCGCCCATCGCGGTACAACCGACGATGACGGCCACCATGAGCCAGTTCATGGGAGCGCCTCGGCGGTGGTGTCGGGGCGAGTGAGTCCCACAAAGCTGATCCCGATGACGATCAGCGAGGTTCCGACCCAGCGCAGCGGCGTGATCTTTTCGCCTAGAAAAAATCGGCCGAGCATGGCGGTGAACACGTAGCCGATGGAAGTCACCGGCAGCACGTAACTCAAATCCGCCCAACCCAGCAGCGTCATGCGCGATAGCAGCCACAGGATCAGCAAGGCGGTTCCCAGCAGCGCCCACGGACTGAAGATCAAACGAAGGTAGGCCAGCGGAGAAAGTCCCAGGTCGGCGGGTTGATGTTTCATTCCCCAGGACAAGAAGAAATTTCCGAGAACGTTGGTTAAGACTACGAAGACCGTGAGCAGTTTGGTCTTGAGATCGACGCGCCACATGTCCGAAAAAGGCCCGCACAAGCTAAAGCATGTGCCACTTAGGAGGCTCTTTCTTCGACCCCTGCGAGCGCGGCGGCGGATTCTTTCTGCTCTTTCACGAACTTCTTGCGCTGCGAGCTGACGAAGAGATACTCGCGGGCCTCTTTGTACAAACGAGGCAGATCGTTGTTCAAGATCGCGCTTTTTACAACGCGCCAAGCCGCCTTGGGACGGAAATAGTATTCCGAATAAAAGCGGTCCACCCATTCCATCAACTCGCCGCGATCGAATCCCGGATAGACGGCGTTGGGGAGCTGATGCCCGCCCGCGTCCGCCATGCCGTCGATGCTGACCAGGCCGTTGGCTTTGGCGTGTTCGTAAAATTCGGTGCCCGGGAACGCGTGACCGAGCGAGACCTGAATGGTTTCGACGTCCAGCTTCTTTGCGAATTCGATGGTCTTGCGAATGCTCTGGCGCGTCTCGCCGGGCAGCCCGACGATGAAATCGCCGTGGATCACTAAGCCGAGCTTGTGGCAGTTCTCGGTGAAGCGCTGGGCCATGTCGATGGTGGCGCCCTTCTTGATGTTTCGCAGAATCTGTTCTTCGCCCGATTCGTAACCGACGATCAGCAGGCGGCAACCGGCGTCCTTCATGGCCTTGAGCGTTTCGTAATCGGTGGTGACGCGCGAGGTGCAGCTCCAGGTGAAGTTCAGAGGGCCCAGCTTATTCGAAAGCTCGATGGCGCGCGCCTTGCGGTAGTTGAACGTGTCGTCGTCGAAAAAGATTTCCTTCAAGCCCGGAAAATTTTCGAGTGTATACTTGCACTCTGCCGCGACATCATCCGACGATCGCAAGCGCCAGCGATGGCCCGAGTGCGTTTGCGGCCACAGGCAGAACGTACACATGGCCGGGCAACCGCGCGTGGTGTAAAACGAGATAAACGGATTCAGCAGAAACGGGACGTTGTAGTTGCGGAAGTCGAGATCGCGCTTATAAACCTTGGTGACCCACGGCAGTTCGTCCAGGTTCTCGATGACGCCGCCCTCGGGATTGTGTACGATGGCGCCGTCCTTCCAGTAGCTCACGCCGGGAAGCTCGGAGAGGGGCGTGCCCTTGGCGTAATTCGCAATCTGGTGGTCGAACTCGCGGCGCACGACGAAATCGATGGCTTTGGAGGCCATCAGCGATTTATCCGGTTCGACAGTGACCGGAGGTCCGACGAAGGCTACCTTTAACTTCGAATTGGTGTCCTTCATCATTTCGGCGATCTTCACATCCACGTGGAATCCGGGACTGGAAGTGAACAGGACCAGGAGCTCAAAATCGTTGGCCATCGCGACGGTTTGTTCGATGGTGACCTTGTGCGGAGGGCCGTCCACCAACTTGCTGTCCTCGAGCATTCCAGCCGGATAAGCCAGCCAGACCGGGTACCAATACGATTCGATCTCGCGAGACGCCGGCCAACGCGACCCGGCGCCGCCGTCAAAGCCTTCAAAGGAAGGTGGATTTAGAAATAGAGTTCTCATCGAATGGCCCTTCTCAGAGGATTACACGCCCGGCTTTCGAGCCGCAAGGAGCGGCGGCTTCACTGTTGGTCCGCCGCCGAGGCGGCTTCCACGTCCTGATCGTCCTTGGAAAAGCTCGCGTAGTGGATGTTCAACTCGACCGGTCCGATAAAGCGGACGTCGGCTTTGCTGGCCAGCCGTTGTGGAATGGAGACTCCGTTTTGGATCTCGTAGTCGCGAACGAACTGCACCTTCTTGAGGAAAATGGAAGGGCTCTTGACGAAAGATCCGGACTCGCGCACGGGCATATACGTTTCGGCGTCGAGCCAGACTTCTCCCTTGAATAAACCGACCTTATTGTGACGCGGCGTGACGTGCAGAACATACACCTGCCGGCCGTTCAATTCGTCGGCGCGTTTGTATTTGAACTTGTAATTTTCAGGCGTGATGGAACGGCTGGGGCCTTCTTCCGCGGCATCCACCTCAGCTTTGAGGTAACGCGCGATAACTTCGGTTTTCACCGTATTGTCGCCGCTGAAGCCAAGCACCCGGAAGGTGATCTTCCCGAGTTTGGTGATGCTCTTCAGGGCATGCAGCTTGCCCTTTTTCCTGAGTTCCGGGACGGCGGCGTCGATGTCGATCTCTTGAGTGCCGCCTCGCAAAGTATCCTGCTGAGTCTGGGCGGCGCCGATATAGCGGCTGACCATCTCGTCTTCCGGCAATGGAGGCCTGGAAGGCTCTGCCAAGCCGATCACAGCTACGCCTAACAAACTGGATAAGACTAATGTCCTCAATGAACTCCTTCCCACTTGGGGTATCAGCGACCCGCTAACCACACATCTAACCTTCATCCACTGTACCAGTACCTAGTGGCCAATTTCAATCGGGTTCCGGCTGAGTCCAACCTGCTGGATTGGATTCCGTTCGGAGAGCGAAGGGTACACAAAACCAGTGGTACGGGCGTTTTTAATTGAAAAATAAGCTATTTAGACACCGCTAGCTGGCCGTCGATCGCCTTGGCCACGTCCTCGAACCGGAAGGTTTCGATGAATGGGATTCCGTTGACCAGCACCGTCGGGGTGTGCGCGACGCCGCGCGCGAGGCCCTCCTGATAATCCTTTTCGACCAGCGCAGCCAATCGTTCATCGGTCAAAGCAGCCAATGCCTTAGCAGGATCGACGCCATTCTGTTTGGCGAAGGCCGCGAGGCGATCGTTGAAATTGTCGGCCGTGATATCGCTGAGATGGCCCAGCGTGTATTTGCGAAAGGCCAACCCAGTTCCTGGCTTCGTTTCCTCGAAGAACCGAGCGGCGATGGCGGCTTTACGCGCCCAGGCGTGTTTGGCCAGCGGAAAATCGTGATGCTCGAAGCGGACCGTGGAGCTATAGCGCGGCAGCAGTTGACTGTCGAGCATCACCCGGAAATCGGCGCAGTCCGGGCATTGCAGGTCTTCATAGATGATGACGCGCACCGGGCTGGCGGGGGCGCCTTCTGTCAAATGCTGGTCGGCGGCAAACATGCAAAACGAACCCAAGAGCAGAGCTAGTGATAATCGAATCATAATTGTACGGGCTGGCGCAACGTGAAATTCAGACGCGTCTCCGACGGGATTCGGACGCGCTCTCCGTGAGTTGCCAACTGCACACCACCTCCGACGGCCGCTCCCGAGACAGCTCCGATGGCGGCGCCTTTTCCTCCGCCGGCCAGGGCGCCGACGATAGCGCCTAGAGCGGTGGCGCCTCCCACCACTTTGGCAGTGCGCGAACCGCGCGAACTGCTGGCTTGCGAAACATCGCCGGTGGTGATGTCAACCAGGCGGCCATTGGCCATCACCTGGGTCAGTTCGAGCGTAAGGACCGTGCGTCCCTCGAATTTGCCGGCTTCCTTGTCTTCCACGAGTTTCGCGGTCGCGTCCGCTCCACGCGGGATCACCGTTTGGCTGTCGATCAGGATCGGCTCGTCCACGCTGGCGCGGAAGGTTTGGCCTAAGCGGGATTGATCGGAATCCACCGCGTCGATCATGCGGACGGTAATGACGGCGCCGCTTGCGATCTGGGGTCCCGGGGCCAGGGCGGGAGTAGGCGCAGGAGCCGGTGCGGGAACGCTTTGCTGGACGACTGCTTGCGCGGGAGCGGGGGCTGGGCCGCGGTCGCCATCCGTGTTGCGAGCTTGTCCGGATCCAAATTGGATGCTGTCCACGTCGTCGATCAGATAGGTCTCGACACGATCACCGACCGCGAATTTGAGATGTCGGGCATCGCCGCCCACATATTGACCTCGGACCACGTCGCCGGTGCGAAGGGTCAACGTGTCGGCGGTGGCGAAGGCGGCCACTGCGATCATCAGAATGGTTATCCGAAGGAACATCGACTCTCCTTTGATCCAGCTTAGCATCGGGGCTATACCCCGCAAAGCATTGGATTCCCAGTTTGTAATCCAGGTTTCCTATTGATTCGAAGGCCTTGGAACATCCCGACCCACCGAGTAGTGGGTCACAAGGAGCAATTGCCCATCTCGGTAACCAGCGCGAGTTATTAGACCATATGGTTTATAATCGCCGGTTCTTATGGCATATTCAACCATATGGTTCTACGAGCGGCGGCCCTGGATGCCGTGTTTCACGCTCTCGCCGATGCGACCCGTCGCGCAATGCTGCGCGAACTTGCATCGGGTGAGCGCAACATCAGCGAGCTCGCGGCGCCGTTCAAGATGTCATTCGCGGCCGCGTCGAAGCATGTAAGAGTGCTGGAAGACGCGCGGCTGGTACGGCGCCGCATCCAGGGCCGGACGCATGTCTGCCGGATCGATCCCGCGCGGCTGGCGGCGGCTGACCAATGGCTGCGTTATTACGAACGCTTCTGGACTCTCAAGCTGGACGCGTTGGATGCTTTGCTAAATGCCGAGGATCGAGCCGCGCCATCGCTCAAGAAGGGACATCATCGCAATGCAAGCTAAACGGGAGCTTAATATTGTTCACATTACTCGGCGCTTCGACGCGCCGGCGGAGCGCGTGTTTGACGCCTGGATCGATCCACATAGAGCGAGCAAGTGGCTCTTCACGTCGCCCACCAGCGAAGAGAACCGCACCGAGCTTGACGCGCGGGTGGGCGGAAAGTGGACCATCACCGATCGGCGCGACGGCACGAACTACACGGCGATCGGCGAGTATCTCGAAATCAATCCTCCACGGCGTTTGGTCTTCAGCTTCGGAATGCCGCAATTCTCGCCGGATTTTGGTCGCGTGGTGGTCGAGATCACGCGCGACGGCGACGGCTGCATCCTGACCTTGACGCAAGAAGGCGTGCCGGCCGCCGATCAAAAGCCGTTGGAAGAGGGCTGGGGTAAGATGTTCGACGGCGTGGCGGCCGCGTTGGCCGCATAGCGCAGCGCGGGTGTATACTGGCCACCGTGCCTCACCATCATCACGTTTCCCGACGCGATTTCTTCCATAACGCGCTTGGCGCAATTTTAGCCGGCGCATCGGTGCTGGAGATGGGATTTTTCCGGGCTGCGGTGGCCCGAGCGCAGGCGCCGGCGGCTAGCGGACGGCTGTTCGATATCCAGAAGGTCGCCGATGGAGTCTATTGCGCGCTGGCGCATCGTCAAGCGATCACCAATTGCAACGCGGCGATTTTCGTGAACTCCGCAGACGTGCTGGTGGTGGATGCTCACTCGAAACCGTCGGCCGCGAGCGCGCTCATCACCCAAATCCGGGAAGAAATCACCACCAAGCCGGTGCGCTACCTGGTGAACACCCACTTCCATTGGGATCACACGCAGGGCGATCCGGCCTATCGTGCCACTGGCGGCCGCGTGGAAATCATCGCCAGTGAGATGACCAAGCAGATTCTCGCGAAGGACGGCCGCAATCGTCTGAAGGAATCGCTGGACAGCGTTCCGCAAATTATCGACGGCCTGCAAGCGCGCTTGTCCAAAGCCGGCGATCCGGCCGAGCAGGAATTTTACAAGGAGCAAATCCGGCTCGCGCAAGCCTATCAGCTGGAGATGCGGAGTTATGCGCCGGAGCTGCCGGACATTACGTTTACGAAGTCGCACGTGATCAAGGACCGAGCGCACGATCTACACATCGAGTTTCACGGGCGGGCTCACACGGCGGGTGACGTAGTGGTGTTCTGTCCTCAGAAACGAGCGGTCGCGACGGGCGACATGATTATCGGCTTCTTGCCAAACATCGCCGACGGTTATCCGAGGGACTGGCCGCGAACCATTAACTCGACCGGGCAACTGGCCGCCGATTGGATTCTGCCCGGGCATGGCATGGTGCAACCGGATCACCAGCGCATGATCCAGATGCGCAACTACATCGAGGAACTCACCGGGATCGTCGAGGCCGGGAAGAAGTCGGGCAAGCCGCTGGCGGAGGTGCAGAAGACCATCACGGTTTCTTCGCTGAAGACGCTCGCGGCCGGCGGCTACGGGAAGTACGTGGATGAGAATCTGAAGCGGTTCAGCGTGTACCTGGGTCCGCGTACCGCGTTCGAAGACCGGCTGGCGGCCAACGTCGAGGCGGTTTATCGGAACCTGGATCGCGCTTAGCGGCCGGGGGACGGGCCGATATAATGACCTACAGGATGCGCAACGTGTGTGGCACAATTCTGCTCGGTTTGTGCCTCGCGACGGCCTCGTATTCGACGCGCACGGGGAAATACTGGGTCTGCAACAACCCCTCGCACAAGACCGCAAAGCAGGATCGTTTGCAGAGCGACTGCATGCCCACCAGCCAAGCCACGGCCGAGGCCGAGGAGCATCGCAAGATTCATCCGAACGACGTGGTTGTTTTCACCTGCGCGCTATAGGGCGTTCGAGTTACGCGGGTGCGAACGTGGATCAGTTTAGCGACTCAACCAATGTCTCGATCGGTTACCAATCAAATTAGCCAAGTCACTCGATCTGACATAGCGCCGGATTATCGGAAGCTGCCGCGATCCTCACGCTGTCCCGAAAAGGGTCGCTTTCGGGACAGTTTCAGCATAAGCGCCTCGCCGCCTAGCTCGTGAAGTGCGTCTTAACCGCCTGGGCGACTTCGCGCGGGCCGGTTTGGTCCGGGCCAAAGTGGTTGAGGCTGGGAAACTGCTTGACACGGACCGCCGGAAGTACATCCGACAGCTTCGCAACCGTCACTGCAACCCACGGAAGGTCGCTCTTCCCGCCGCTTAGCAAGAGAACGTCTGCGGACACCTCCCGGTAATTTTCGTAGGTATTGTCCAGCCGCGCAATCTCCTGATGCTCCCGCAGATTGCTTTCGAGAAGATTCAGTTTTTGGCCTAATGCTGGTCGCTTGATCAAAAGCGGTATCAGCAGCTTCAGTAGCCAGCGAGGCGTATTCCTCGCGCGAGCCGGGCCAACTGCGGCCGAGAACTCAACGAAGGCATCAAGTTGCTTGTTTTGGACCAGGAGGCGCTCGTACTTGCTGGCCCAAGTCGTCGGTATAGAGCCATTCACAGAGATGCCCGGCTCGTAAACGGCAACTTTCTTCACCAGCGCATTGTTTCGCGCCGTTTCCAGCGCGATTAGGCCGCCATAGCTGTGCCCAAAAAGGAAGGCTGCACGCGTTTTCTCCTGCAGCGCGATCACATCCGCGCGTTCGATTGCCATACAATAACCGGAATCTTGTGGGCTGCTATACCCCCGCCCCCGTCGTTCTATCGTGTGCACCGTGAAGCTTTCAGCAAGCACATCAGCGAACGTGTCGAAGTCGGCCGCGATCGAGAGCACGCCTGGTATGACGATGACGGCGGGACCGGACCCCACAGTTCGGTAGCTGATCGTCGCACCGTTCCCGGAAGTGAAGGCTTGGCTTCTTTCCATTTCCATCAGGATCGCAGCAGCATTCGACAGTTCATGGCGCAATTATGTCATCGTTTCGTGGGTGATACTTCAGAGGCGGGTACCCCGCGCTAAGCCGCTATCGTCCCTTGTCTCACAAACGGTAAGTTTTGAGACGAAAACTGGACCCAATAAAGTCAGTCCTTGCAGAGTCCCGTTTTGTTGTTCCATCGCTGGAGCTTGCTGGACGATCAAGTATGTTATCGTCTTACAACTCCAGACAGGCGCTTGGCTGTTCTACCCCGGCTTGCAGAGAACACTGCAAGCTTAAACCGACCCGCTACGCCCGGCGGGGCAGTTTGCGCTGGAGTCCGTTGAGCAGCGAAGCGGCCAGAGCTTTGCCGCGTTCGAGTGAGTCCTGATAGGCCAGGCGGCGTTCTTCGCGGGTGTATGCCGCGCCCAGCCGATAGAAGCGCTCCAGCGACAGACCAACCACGCGAGTTCCTGCATACGCGATCGCCGCTTTGGGGATCAAACCGCCGCCCATCGGAATTTTGCCCACTAGTTCCCGAGCCAAGGCGCGCCATCCGAAGGCGCCCAGTACGACCGTAGCAATCTCATTGCGCTGCTCTCGATATCCCAGGTCGCGATCGCTGGCGGCGGCGAGCAAAAAGGCCATCCGGATTTGATTGGCGGTGAGCACGGCGGTGTCGGACGCGAATTCGCCGACCGCCCAGGGCAGGGAAACGAACGGAATAATATCCGGCAGCGCGGTCGCCAAAGCGAAAAGCGCGTTTTCGCGCGCAACCTTCTTTATGATTCGCCGCGAAACTTCCTGTCGAAAGGGCAGAACGTGCATGGCCAGCGGGATGGCCAAATCCGGCCGCCGCCGCAACACTTCGGCGACGGTTCGCGCGGGATTCGTGGGATGGAAGGCGAACACGTTAGCGGGCTGCGGGACGTTATGGAGCGGCGAATCCTCGAACGCGAACTCCAGATCGTGGCTGGCTTCGGGCGAAAATCCCTCGGAGGCGCGATAAATCCGGTGTCGAAGTTGAGACCGCTTGGCGTCCGATAGCTCGGGCGGCGCGAAGAAATCCTCCATTTGGCGGTAATCCCGATCCGTGTGGGCGTACAGAAACAGGCGCACGGGCCGCTCGGTGTGCTTCCGTATTTCTTCCGGATTCAGATTGCCGATGGCTTCTTTGATGTTTTGAAAAACCTGCATGGGCATGGCGGGTCAGGAGCGCAACATTACTTTAAGCTCCTTACGCCATTCTAAACCCACTCCCACCCTTTCCACCGGAACGCGCGGCGAGAAGTAGCGCAACACCGTTTCGTTCGACGGATGAAAATCGAGGGCGGGGGAGACCAGCAGCAGGCGCGGCGCCTGATTGCTCAACTCGATGCCCGGGAAATAGCCCTTGGTGCCGAATTCGCCCCGATCGAGATGCCATTTCACACGCATCCAGTAATCCAGAGCTTGCAGCGGGAGATGCACGTCTTCCGACGCTTTCAGCTCGAGCACGGCCAGCCTTCCGCCACGCTCGACGGCCAGCAGATCCAGCACGCCGCGATCCGCGGCCGCGAACGCCGGCACCTGACCGTAGACGGGAGCGGCCACGAATCGCGCGTCCACCTGTTCGATGGCGCTTCGCACTTGCGATTCGAGCCAGGCTTCGGGATTGCGCAGATACAGCGGGTTCAATCGGTCGGCCGCGCGGTGCGAGCGGAGACGGCTCAACTCGGCGGCCAACCGCTGGAGCTCTCCGGCATTCCTGGCGTGCGCCGCGCGCTTTCGATTGAGGCCGAAGAGCAGTTCGCTTCCCGAGGTGCGCGCGAATTCCATCCCATGCACGCGCAGGCTCCGTTCGCCATCGGAGCGCCCGATCGTCTCCACGCCCGGTGTTTCGGAAATCGAATCGAGGATGGGGTTGAGCGGCGGCGGCCGACCCGCGCACGGGTCCAGGCGGGTGTCGAGGTTGCCGTAGTCGGCGAGATCCACGCGCGACTCATCGCCCGCGTCGCCATAGACGAACGCGGCATATTGCGCAGCGGCCGGGTCGAGAAAGAGCAGGCGCAGGCAAGTGGTCTTCTCGTGTCCGGCCGGGAGATAGAGGACCAAGCCCTGAATCGCGAGATCGGGCTCGCGCCGACGGAGATAATCGAGCCAGATCAATCCGAACGTCAGCACGCCTTCGGAGTGAAATACGTCGGGAGACGCGCCGATGCCCGCCCAAGCGGACGCACCCTTGCGCAGCAGCGCTCGCGGATAGGCGGGCGAGAGGCTGTGCTCGAGATCGGGCTCGGTGGTTAGAGCCGCGATTTCAAAGCCGGGGAATTGGCGGCGCAGGAACAGGCGGAATCGCTCGCGGAATTCGAGACGGCGGGTTCGCAGCTCGACATCCTGGCCGGACGGCCGCGCGAGATCGATCAGCGCCAGCGTGCCGGGACGCTTGGCGAAGCGTTCAATTTTGAGCGCCAGCCGGCCGCGCGTCTGCCGCTCGATTCCAACGACGCGCCGTACCAGGTTGCGGCGGTCGTCCCAGGCTTGCAGACTGAGCGAGCCTGTGCGCGTTTCAAGCGCGAAATTGTCGGTCGATAGCGCGAGCGTTTCCTCGCCCGGTTCCGACAGCGCGGGCTGTCGGCAGGCACGCAGAAACGCTTCGATGGTCTGGCGAAGTTCTGTCACTTGAGGAAATCGAAGGGAGCGGCTTCGTGGGTTGCCGGCGGAGGCCTGCGCTACTCTAGTAATCGTCCGGTGCTCCGCGAAAAATTAGACCAGGTTGAGACGAGAATTCGAGACGCCGCCGCGCGCGCCAGTCGCGACCGCTCGGATATCACGCTGATCGCGGTAACGAAGAAATTCCCGGCTACCGTCATCCAAGCAGCCTACCAACTGGGGTTGCGCGATTTCGGCGAGAACTATGTGCAGGAATTCGACGACAAGCGGGGCGCGATCGCCGGCTGCGGCGAGGCGCGGTTTCACTTGATCGGGCACCTGCAATCCAACAAATCGAAGAAAGCGGCCGAGCTGTTTCAGGTGATACAAACCGTCGATTCGGCGAAACTCGCGCGGCGTCTGGACGACGAGGGCGTGAGGCTGGACGTGATGATCGAAGTGAAGTTGTCGGAGGAAGATGCCAAGGCGGGCGCGGCGCCGGAGGAAGTGTGCGCGCTGGCCGAAACGATTCGGGCGTCGCGAAACCTGCGGCTGTTGGGATTGATGACCATGCCGCCGTGGTCGGCGGACGCTGAACGGTCGCGGCCCTACTTCGCTAAGTTGCGCGAGCTGGCGGCTGCGAACGGGCTTACGCAGCTCTCGATGGGGATGTCGCACGATCTGGAAGTCGCCATCGCGGAAGGCGCCACGATGGTGCGTGTCGGCACGGCGCTGTTCGGGCCTCGGAGAAAAGATTGAAGGTCGGATTCTACTCGCCACTTCCGCCCGCGCGCACGGGCGTGGCGGATTATTCGGCGGCGTTGCTTCGATTGTTGCGGGCGCTCGGCAGCGTGGAAGTAGACGCGCGAAACGCCGACGTCGCGCTTTATCACATCGGCAACAACCGCCTGCATCGCGAGATCCACCGGCGCGCGCTCGAGATCCCGGGCCTAGTGGTTCTGCACGACGCCGTGCTGCATCATTTTTTGCTGGGCGTGCTGAGCGAGCGCGAGTACATCGCGGAATTCGTTTACAACTACGGAGGCTGGTCGGAAGACCTGGCGCGCGATCTCTGGAAGCGGCGGGCGCGTTCGGCTGTCGATCCGCTTTATTTTCGCTATCCGATGCTGAAGCGGCTGGCCGAGCGATCGCGCGCGCTGATCGTTCACAACCCGCGCGCCGCCGCGATGGTTCGGGATCACGCGCCCGACGCCGCGGTTTTTGAAATCCCGCACCTTTTCGCCGCGCCCTCCGAGGCGCCCGCGGCGTCCGACATCGTCCGGTTGCGGCAACGGTTGGGTATCCATGGGCGCACGTTTCTGTTCGCGGTGTTCGGACACTTACGGGAATCGAAGCGCGTGGCGAGCGTGTTGCGCGCGTTCCAGCGGGCCAGGCGCGGCGCTGAGATGGCGCTGCTGGTGGCGGGCGATTTCGTTTCGTCCGACCTCGAGCGCTCGCTCGATCCGTTGCTCCGCACGATCCCCGGCGTCTTGCGCGTGGGTTTCACCGAAGAGCCCGAATTTTGGCGTCATGCCGCCGCGTCGGACGCTTGCGTCAACCTGCGTTATCCCGCCGCCGGCGAAACTTCGGGAATTTCAATCCGGATGATGGGCATCGCGAAGCCGGTGCTGATGAGCGGCGGATTGGAAACGTCGCGCTTTCCCGAGGCGGCGTGTCTCAGGGTGGATACAGGCGTGGTCGAAGAAGAAATGCTCGCAGAATACATGCTATGGATGGCGCGATTCACCGGCGATGCGCGAGCGATAGGTCAGCGCGCATCCGAGTATATCCGCGAACAGCATGCTCCCGAGCGCGTCGCGCGGCTGTATTGGGATGCCCTGCTGAGTTGCTATCATAGAAGTTAATCGGGCGTTTGGCGGTAAATACCGTGGTGAAAACTATTTCATCGCTGGTTTTGTGCGCGGCTCTTTCGTACGCGACTTCGGCGGTTCCATTCGAAAAGCTGCCGCATCTCCGCGTCCCGATGCGCGACGGCGTGCATTTGGACGCCAATGTATTCAAGCCCTCCGCGAATCTTCGATATCCGGTAGTTCTGCTGCGAACGCCCTATGGAAAATCGGACGAACTGCCCGCGGGATACGCGTCTTTCCTCAACCGCGGCTATGCGGTGATGATTCAAGACGTGCGCGGGCGCTACGGCTCGGGAGGCGTGTTCGATCCGCTGCGGCAGGAGGGTCCGGATGGATTCGACACGCTGAACTGGATCGCCGCGCAGCCTTGGTCGAACGGCAAGGTCGGCATGATCGGCGGCTCTTATCTCGGCACCGCGCAATGGCGCGTGGCGCTGCTCGACAATCCGCATCTGAAGGCTATTTTCCCGGTAGTCTCGGGTTCCGACGACTACCTGGATCGCTACTATTCGCCCGGGGGAGCGCTGCGGCTGGGACATCGCCTGCTGTGGTTGTCGCAAAACCTCAAGGCGCCGGGCGCGTCCACGCCGAAGTTCGACGACTACATCGGCCATCTGCCGTTACGCACGTCCGACCGAGCCGCGACACGCCAGACGCTGGGCTTCTATCAGACAATTTTGAATCATCCGACTTACGATTCGTTCTGGAAGCAGCAGAGCATTCAAGCTCGGATCGATCAGGTGCATGTCCCGGTTTTTTCGGTGGGCGGGTGGTACGACAATTACGTGGAAAGCGATCTCGAGGCGTTTTCCGAGCTGCATAAGCTGGGCGGCGCGTCGGACCAAAAGCACCGGATCATGATCGGTCCGTGGGCGCACAACATGTCGATTCCGTTCGCCGGAATCAATTTCGGCGACGATTCCTCCGCGCCGATTCGCTCCTACCAGCTGGATTGGTTCGACCGCTGGCTCAAGGGATCGCCCGACGAGACCACGCGCTATGCGCCGGAGACCTGGCATCAGGTGCGGTCGGAAGTGGATGAGGCGCCGGTCCACATTTTTGTCATGGGAACCAACCGCTGGCGCGACGAACTGGAATGGCCGCTGGCTCGCGCGCGGTACACGCCGGTCTATTTTTCGAGCAAAGGTCGCGCGAATACTTTGCAGGGCGACGGGAAGCTGGAGTGGAAAGTGCCGGGCAAATCGAGGAGCGACCAGTTCGTCTACGATCCGCGCAATCCCGTGCCTACGCACGGCGGCGCGGTGTGCTGCGATCCGAAAATTTTCGCGTGGGGACCGATGGATCAGCGCGCCGTCGAGAATCGGGCGGACGTGCTGGTGTATACCAGCGCTCCGTTGAAGCAGGATCTGGAAGTGACGGGATCGATTCAAGTGGTGCTGTACGCCTCGACGTCGGCGCCCGATACGGATTTCACGGCCAAGCTGGTGGACGTGTTTCCGAGCGGCGAGGCTCGCAATCTCACAGACGGCGTGTTGCGGCTCCGCTATCGGCGCGGCCTGGACAAGGCGGAGCTGGCGCAGCCCGGCGAAGTGTATCCGCTGACGATCGATGCCGGCGTGACCAGCAATGTTTTTCTGAAGGGGCACTCGATCCGGGTGGAGATTTCGAGCAGCAATTTTCCGCGCTTCGATCGCAATCCGAACACCGGGCGTCCGGTGGCCGACGAGACCGCGCTCAACAAGGCCGCGCAGACGGTTTATCACGGGGCGATCTATCCCTCGCACGTGTTGCTGCCGGTGGTGCCGGCGGCGGGCCAGGAATTGACTTCGGCGATCGGCTCGCGGTATGGTGCGAAAGGAAGTCCCGCCAAGTCGCTCGCATCTCAGGCGCGGTAGCCAAGTGGTAAGGCAGAGGTCTGCAAAACCTTTATTCGCCGGTTCGACTCCGGCCCGCGCCTCCAACAAAAGGGAGTCAATTCGCGACACGTTCGTTGTAAGCCATTAAGCCCGGTATCCTGGTTGGCGTGCCTCTCAAAGTTCGCAAGGTAATTAAGGAGTTGGAGAAGGCCGGATGGCTTCACGTCCGGACCAAGGGCGACCACAAAGTGTTCCGGTACAGGGATGGTTGGATCACAGTGATATCAGGCAAGCCAGGCGACGATGTGCGGCCGGGGACCTACAATGCGATCCTTAGCCAGACTAAAGTCAAAGAGGAGCCAGAATGACGAGGAAGTACTCTCTCCTGATCGAAGGTGACGAGTCCGGATACAGCGCGCACGTACCCGAACTGCCAACGATTCTGGTGACGGGAAAGTCGGTTGATGAATTAACGCGGCGCGCGACCGAAGCAATCCAGTTATGGTGGGAGAGCAACGAACTTGTGGCGTCCCCGACCGCGGTGCGAACTGAAATCGAAGTAGAATTACCGCTCTAGTACCGACATCGGCTCGCCACAACTCCTCCGCCTCTTTACCGGCGAAAATTCACGGGTGCTTGCCGGCCTCCGGCGTGCGCCGCCTCCGAGTCGTACGGACCAAATTCCAATCTTCGGTTCGGGTGGAAAGGTCACGAGTGGAAGAAGGGTCAGTTCTCTCCAAGCCACGAATTAGCTGCGCCGGTTCGACTCCGGCCCGCGCCTCCAACCTGCAACGCCCTCTTAAGAACGAGCTTGTGCAGCTCTCACTTGGCGAAGCAGTGGTAGCTAATGTAGTAAATATGGAACGTGGCCAGTGGCGTAGGCGAAACGCCATTTGTCCAGGCGAACACGTCGCTTGTAGTCTACTTAATCTCTAGCCGAATCGGACGATTGGACACTACGCCGTCGGAACAGGCCTATTTGGCCGCGTCGGCTTTTCGCGCCCCGCCCAGGATGTCCTGCATGGCGTAGTTGCCTTCGTGGCAGGCGTATTCGTAGATCGGGCCTGGGCTCGTCAGGAACGGATATTCCATGGTGAACGGCCGCGTGAAGGTCGCCGGATCCTCGATGATGGCGCGGTAGAGAATTGTGTTCTGATCGACG
>JBEKHQ010000004.1:0-16107 GCA_050012195.1 Bryobacteraceae bacterium
AACAACCTGGACGCACTGGTGTTCCCCGGAGCGAATGGCGCCGCGATCGCTGCCAAGCCGGGTTATCCCACCGTGATCGTGCCGTTCGGAATGGTGGCCAATGCGCCGACGCCGCCGTTTCCGGAGGGGTTCGACGCCAACGCTTCGCCGTTCGGCGTAAGCTTTACCGGCGTGGCGTGCAGCGAGCCCAGGCTTCTCGAACTGGCGTATGCATTTGAGCAGGCGACCAAGCGTCGCATACCGCCGCCGTCGGCGCCGTGACTTGGAGCGAATCAACCTCTACCCCGAAGCCGCGCGATTTCGCGGCGGTCGCGTTTCGATGGCTTGCCCTCCCGCAACGTTTCGACAGACGGCATCGCCTTGCGCTCCGCGGCCAACTTTTGGCGCAACTCCCGGCTCGCGTCCGTCTCACGGTAGAGCGTATGTGCCACCACAGCCGGGCCGCGCATCTCGCTGAGGCCCAGGACCTCCACTTGAAAGTCGCCGCTTTCGTTCTTCACCAGTAACAGCTCGCCTGGACGAACTTCGCGCGCGGGCTTCACTCTTTGTCCGTTGGCTTCAATCCTGCCTAACTCGCAGGCGCGCGACGCGAGCGTGCGCGTCTTGAAGAACCGTGCGGCCCAGAGCCACTTGTCGATTCGCATGCGCGTCACGGACGAGTGTATCCGAGCGCCGGGATCCAGAGACATCGTCTACCGATTTTACGTAAGTGAGACGCCTTGCGCCGTCCGGGGCCGCATGTGGAAGCGGTGACCTCGGAGACAATATAGTAAGACTGAAATGCCTGCGAGAAAGCGTCCATCTGTCAGAGCATTAACCCTGGTCGCGGGAGTCCTTTTCATTGGCGCCGTGGGAGAGGCGCAGGACGACGGGCGCCGACTCGTCCCCCCGCCTGCCACGCGCCGCATGGCGTTCGTGATCCAGCAGAATTCGGTCAACCAGATCTACCTCATGGATGTCGACGCCTCGGGCGTGGGCAACAATTTGACCAAGCTCACCGCCGACAGTTACGCGGAAAATTACCCATCGTGGTCTCCCGACGGCAAGCAGCTGGTCTATCAGCGCGATTTCAACGGCAGCGCGATCTACCTGATTAACGCCGACGGCGGCGGCCAGCAGCGTCTCTCTCCGACACCGGGGTTCGACGTCACTCCGAGCTGGTCTCCCGACGGCGCCCAGATCGTCTACGCAAGACTGTACCAGGCGCCTCAACCCAACATGCCGCCCATGACCGACATTCGGATCATGAACGCGGACGGCACGGGCGATCACGCCATCCTGTCCGATACCGTCTTCAGCGTCGAACCCAGGTGGTCCGTCAACAATCAAGTGGTGTTCATGAGTTACATGGGCGGCAGCCTGCTGGATATCTACGTAATGAACGCCGATGGCAGCGGCCTCCAGCAGCTCACCAACAACACGGGTAACAATGGCGACCCCGTGTGGTCGCCGGAGGGAACGCGAATCACCTTCGGATCCGATCGCGAGGGCGGAAGCAAGGTGAACATCTTCGCGATGAACCCCGACGGAAGCCGGCAAGAGCAGCTGACCCATTTCGACGTGCCCTATGAAGCCGGCGACACGAATTGGTCGAGCGACGGGAAGAAGATCGCCTTCGAATGGGACGTCAACGGAATGGAGCAGTCCAACCCCAACGCGTATGCCGAGGTGTGGACCATGAATCCGGACGGCAGCGGCGAGACCAGCACCCGAGTACAGTGCGCCGATGCGGGATGCGCGCCGCGCTGGCAGCCGCGTTCCCCTCCCAGGTGAGATAGAATGAGCAGCTTATTCCGATGAAGCCGTTCACCGTTTTCGTGCTGCTGTCGGCCTGTGGTCTGGCGCAATCGCCCACCGAGGAAGCATCCAATCTTAAACCCGGCTTGTATGCGATTTTCAACACGTCGCAGGGAGCGATCACGGCCGAGCTCTATGAAAAAGACACGCCGATCGCGGTGGAGAACTTCGTCGAATTGGCCGAAGGCGCCAAGGCTTGGCGAGACCCGCGAACGAGCGCGATGGTGAAGCGGCCGCTGTACGAGAACATCACGTTTCATCGCGTCATTCCGGGAGAGATGATCCAGGCCGGAGACCCGACCGGCACCGGCGCCCACAATTGCGGAGTCGCCATCCGCGACGAGTTGCTTCCCGGCCTCCGGTTCAGCCGTTCCGGCCGATTAGCGGTCGCCAACAATGGAAATCCCGATTCGGGCGGATGTCAGTTCTTCATCACAAACGATAGCGTCTCGCGCTGGGACGGCAAGTACACGATCTTTGGACAAGTAGTGGAGGGGCAGGACGTTGTGTCGAAGATCAGCCACGCGCCCGCGCACGGCGAGAAGCCAGTGGATCCGGCAAAACTGATCACCGTCACGATCAAGCGTATCGGCCCGGAGCCCGCGCGCAAAGGTAAGAAGAAATAGTTTCCGGCGGCTTTACGGCTCGCCGGACTTCTCAGGTAGAGTGGTTTTCAGTGGGTATTGAAAAGCGACGACACGCCCGTTTGCCGGCCGACATCACTATTCGGGTTTCCGGTTTTGGCGGAAGTCCGCTGGAAAGCGAGACCGCCCGCACGGTGGATGTTTCGGAAAGCGGGATTTGCTTTGTCGGCGCACGATACATGCCTCCCGGACGGGTATTGAAGATCGAGTTTGAAGACTGCGCGCTCGAAGGAACGGTGAGGCATTGCCGGCTGCGCGAGTACAGCGCGCACGCAGAGTTTGTGACAGGCGTCGAGATTCAGCGCGTGCTGGGCGGCATTGCGACCTGGAACGCGCTGATGTCGGTGGTGCGGTAAAGATGTCGAGGGGCCGCTACCGTTCCTCGCGATTCCAGGTTGCCAGATAGGATTCCGCCGCGAGCTGCTCCAGTTCGACGGCGTGCCTGTATTTCCAGTTCTTGAGCTTGTCGGCCCTTAGCTCCTCGAGCAGACGGACGCGCTGTTTGGCGTGGTTATATCGTTTTTGCTGCGCCGCGAGATCGCGTTCCGAGCGCGCGCGGCGGGATGCCAGTTCCTCGGCCTGACGGCGAAGACGAATCGCAAAGGCGCTCAGCACTCGAAGATCGTCGCCGCGCAGATCCGGCAGAGTAACCAGCGATAAATCCAGTTTCGATTTCTCGGCGCTGAGGGTGGCCGCCAGCGTCTGCAACCGGACTTGTTCGTTCAAGAGCCTTTTCAGGCACTCCTGTTCGCGCAGGAACTCCAGCGATCGCCAGCGAAGCACTTTTTCGAGCGGAAAATGGAAGCGCTCCATCGCGGTCTTTCAGGCTATCCCAGGGCGGCGGCCAGCTTGTCCATGCGCTCCAGGGTCTCCGACAGGCTGGAAAAGGCGTGCGCCTCCTGCTTGAGGAAATTCATTATTTCCGGGCGCGCGCGGATGCAGGCGTCCAGGCGAGGGTTGCTTCCCGCGGCGTAGGCGCCGAGCTGGATCAGGTCCTGGGAATCGTGATAGAGAGCCAGCGCTTCGCGAATGCGCTGGATCGCGGCCAACTGGCGCGGCGAAGCGATGCGAGAGGTCAAGCGGCTGAGGGAATGGCGAACATCGATGGCGGGATAGTGGCCAGCCGCGCCGAGCTCGCGCGACAAAATGAAGTGGCCGTCCAGAATACCGCGGACGGCATCGCAAATGGGCTCGTTGAAGTCGTCGCCCTCCACCAGCACGGTAAAGAATCCGGTGATGGAACCCTTCTTGAAATGGCCGGAGCGCTCGAAGATCTTCGGCAGCAGGGCAAACACGGAGGGCGTGTATCCTTTTTGACTGGGCGGCTCTCCTGCGGCCAGGCCGATTTCGCGCTGCGCCATGGCCAAGCGCGTAACCGAATCCACCACCAGCAGCACATTCTTGCCTTGATCGCGAAAGTACTCCGCCACGGCCAGGGCGACGAAACAGGCGCGGATGCGAAGCGGAGCGGGCCGGTCGGACGTGGCGACCACTACCACCGAGCGGCTGCGCCCTTCCGGACCGAGCTCGTTTTCAAGGAACGCGCGCACCTCGCGATTGCGCTCGCCCACCAGCGCGATTACCGTAACGTCGGCGTCGTTGTGGCGCGACATGGCGCCCAGCAGCGTGCTCTTGCCGACGCCCGACCCGCCGAAGATGCCGATGCGCTGTCCTTTGCCGCAAGGCAGCAGTCCGTCGATGGCGCGAACGCCGGTGACCAAAGGCTGGAGGATGTGTTCGCGGTCGAGCGGCGATGGCGCTTGGGAATACAGCGGATACGCCTGGGAGGCTTGGATGGACGGTCCGCCGTCCATGGGCCGGCCGAATCCGTCCAACACGCGCCCCAGCAGCGCCGGGCCGACGCGTAAGAGAGCGTCGTCCTTGCGCGAGAGCACTCGATCGCCGAGCTGCAGGCCGTCAATCTCCTCCAGAGGCATGGACAGGACGCGTTCGTTTCGAAATCCAATCACCTGGGAGCGAATGGATCGGCCGGAAGAAGTGCGCACTTCGCAGAAATCGCCGATCGAAGCGACCGGGCCCCGGGAGGCGATCAGCAGGCCCACCATTTCGGTGACTTCTCCCATCCAAGGCATCAATTCGATGCCGGGGACGTGCTCAATCAGGTGGCCGATGGCCGTGCTTGTGGGCGCCGCCATGCTATCTGCTCAGCTTGTCGATCAAGCCGCGTTCGATCTCGCGCAACTGCGTGTCCACGGAAGCATCCAACATGCCTTGCGCGGTCTCGAAGAAGACTTCACCGGGAAGCAGGCTGGTATCCACCATCAGCACCAGATTTTCGGGCGATCCGGATTGTTCAAGGCATTTGCGGACCAGGGCTTCGAGCGCCGGATGCATGCGCACGCGGCTGATTTCGCGCGCTTGCACTTTCGCGAACGCGGCTTTGACCAGGCCGGCGAGCGCATCGGGATCGATGACAATCTCGCGGTGGATCACGCGCGCGGCGATGGTGACAGCCAGACGAACCAGGTCCTGGATGGCTTCTTCCCGAATCCGCTCGCGCGTTCGAGCCAAATCGGCGAGCGTCCGGGCGAGATTTTCCACCGCTGGAAGAACGCGCTGTTCGGTCTCGTGGCGGCCGGCCGCGACACCTTCCGCGAATCCTTCGCGCCGGGTCTCGGCCAAGCGTCGCGCTGCCTCGCGCTCGGCGTCCGAACGGCCGTCCTTATCCTCGGAAATGGCGGCGACGGTTCGCCAAAACACCGGAGCGACGGAAGCAGGATTGCCGAACAGGATTTCAGATGACATATTGACTTTCTCCGCCGCCCTTAAGGCTGATGGCGCCCTCCGACTCCAACTGCTGCACCACCGTGAGAATCTGCTGCTGGGCGGCTTCCACGTCGCGGATGCGAACGGGGCCGGCCGCCTCCATGTCTTCGCGCAGCATCTCGCCGCCACGCTGGGACATGCATTGCAGGAAGTGATTCTTCAACTGATCGCTGGTGCCCTTCAATGCGACCGTGAGCAGCTTGCGGTCGATTTTGGCCACGACTTCCTTCATGGCGGCGGCGTCGACCATGAGCAGGTCCTCGAAGGTGAACATGAAGTGGCGAATGGCGTCGACCAGCGGCTGCTCATCGCGAATACTGGCCAGGATTTCGTCGCTGAGCGCGGAATCCAGGCGGTTTAAGATTTCGGCGGCGGAGCGCGGGCCCCCATGGGCTTCCACCTTCAGTTCGCCCAGCGTCTTCAGCTTCTCGGTGATGACCACGGAAACGTGGGCGACGATATCCGGCGAAACGCGATCGAGCTGAGCGATTCTGAGCGTGACCTCGGAGCGAAGCGCGGGGTTCAGGTGGGCCAGAAGCGAGGCGGCCTGGGCGGAGGAAAGGTGGGAAAGAATAAGGGCGATGGTCTGCGGATGTTCGCCTTCGACGAACCGGCTCAATTGAAGAGGGTCTACTTTTTGGAGGGTTTCTATATTCTTGTTGGCGCGGTTTCCGGATTTCGGCAGGTGGTCCGCGATGCGTTTGGCGCCTTCCGGCCCGAAGGCGCTGGCGAGCATTCGCTTGGCGTAATCGAACCCGCCCCGTCCGCCGCTGCGCGAGGCAGCCTGCGAAAACTCCTCCAACACGGATTCGGTCTGGTTGGGCGTGATTTTCTCGAGGCGGGCGATGGCCTTACTGACCGCTTTCACCTCTTCGTCGTTCAACTGCTTCAGGATCTCGCCGCCCAGCTTCTCGCCGAGCGCTACCAGCAGGATGGCGGCTTTCTGGGGGCCGGAGATTTTCGAAGCGTTGTCGTTCACGGTCATGCGCGCATCCTAGTTCGCTTCCTCTTCGGACAGCCAGGTTCGGAGAATGCCGACCCAGGCTTCCGGATTGGTCCTGCCGCTTTCCTGCAATTGGTTGATAAGAACTTCGGTCCGCGAGGGCATGAGGGCTGGGAGGCTGCGCGGAGCGTCGACCGCCGGAGCAAGCCCCGGTTCGGATGCCGAGGCGAGCGCCGCGGTCCGGGCCGATGGAGCCGGAAGTGCTTCCTGCGCGACGTACTCGGGCCGTTTCTTTCGACGCGTGAGAGCGAATGCCGCCAGCGCGACCAGAAGGACTGCGCCTCCGGCCGAACCCCATCGCAGAGCCGGTTTGTTTTGCAAGTCCTCGAACGTAAACTGCTCGTTGGGCTTTTTCGACGGCTCGGCCAGCGGCGATGCGAGAGTGTTTCCGATCTCGCCGGAGTCGAATGGCAGCGTCTCCACCGTCAGTTGGTCGCCGCGGGTGGGATTCAAACCCACCAGGGTGGCGACCACGCTTTGAATGGTCTTGATTTTGGCGGGGTCGGTCGGGGTCACAACCAGATGCGCCTGCTTGCCTTGACCTTCCCACTTGGAGCCCTGATCGATCAGGACCGCGATCGACAACCGCTTCACGGTTCCCAAGGGAATCTTCATATGCTTGACGGTGCGGCTGGACTGGTAGGTGATGTTCTCCGAGCGCTTGGTGGCGGAGCTGCTGGTTCCCGACGGACGGACCGCGGCTAGTTGCGGCGGGGCCGATGCAGCGCCGGTGGAGGCGGTAGTGGGCGGGGTTGCGCCGACGGGCGGCGCGGCCGAGGCTTGCTGAGGGAGATTGGAAGCCGTGCCGGGCGGAGTGGGGGAACCGGAGCGCGATGTGCCGGTGGAATCCTCAATCTTCTGCGACGTCAGCATGACGGACTTGGTGGGATCGAAGCTCTCCTCGCTCTCCTCGCCGCTGCTCATGTCCACGTCGGCGGATACGCCGGTTCGGAACTTGTCCGACCCCAACAGCGGATCAAGCGTGTTGCTGATCTTCACCACCAAATCGTGCTCAATCGCCTGGCGGTATTCGAGCGTCGCCTCAGTGATCTGCGTTCCGTCTCCGACTGCGTCGCGGCGCGGCCGGCTCAAGAGATTGCCGTTCATGTCGACCACGGACACGGATGCAGGGACCAGCCCCTCCACCGCGCTCGACACCAGATTGGTGATGGCAAATACATTCTGCGGCGATAATCTGGCGCCGGGCCGCAATCCCACTAGGACGCTGGCCTTGGCGGCTTCCTGGGAATCGGTGAAAACCGAATCCTTGGGCAAGGTGACGTGCACGCGCGCCTGCCGGACTTCGGCCAGCGCCATGACGGAACGTTCGAGTTCGCCTTCGACGGCGCGGCGATAGTTGACGTGCTCGGCGAAGTCGGTGATGCCGAAGTTAGTTTTGTCGAAAATTTCGAATCCGATGCGGCCTGTTTTGGGCAGGCCCAACCCCGCCATCTCGAGGCGCAATTCGGGGACGCGGTCCTCGGGGACGAGCAGCGTTGTTCCATTCTCCGAGACTCGATAGGCGACGCCGGATTCGCGCAGCTTCTGCACCATGGCGCTGGCGTCTTCGGGAGCGAGCGAGGAATACAGCGGACGCATCCCCTGCTCGTGCTGCCAGCGGGAGAACCACAGCACACCCGCAGCCACGGCGATACCGCACAGCACGATCGTGAACCGCTGCACGATACTGAGGGAAGATAAGAGCTTTTTGGCTTGGTCCATGGGTTCAGGCGAGGCAGGCTAGCCTCAGAGTTGCATCCTCATCACTTCTTGATAAGCCGATACGACTTTATTTCTGACTTGCAAGGCCAGTTCGAATTCGAGCGATGCACGCTGAGAGGCCAGAGCGACCGAATGCAATTCCTCGTTCCCCCCGTTCAGGAAGCTGTCGACGGTTTGCTGGGCTTGCGTCTGCGTTTTTTCGACCTGCCCGATTACGCCCTCGAGCACCGAATGAAAGCCGCCGGCCGAGGCCGGGGAATCGAGCCGCGGTATCTCGGGGAGCGTGACCGGCAGGATCGGAGAGATGGGAGAGGGCATGAAGTTAACGGAAGAGGTCGAGAGATTTCTGGATCATGTCCTTGACAGCCGAGATGGCTGCCACGTTGGCGCCATAACTGCGCGAGGCGCCCATCAAGTCGACCATGTCTTCAGCCGGATTGATCTTGGGGAACGCAACGAAGCCGTCTTTGTCGGCGTCCGGATGGCCAGGCATGTAGCGGCGTTCCGGCTCGCTATTGTCCACGATGGTCTCGCTGACGGTGACGCCGGATACGTTGGAGCCGAGCGCGGAGTTCAGCTCGGAAGAGAAGGACCCAGCGGATGGGTCTTCCTCAAAGACCACGTCTTTTCTGCGATACGGTCCTCCCTCGGGCGTGCGCGTAGTTTCCGAGTTCGCGAGGTTTTCCACCAGCAGCTCGGCGCGCTCGCGCTGCGCGGTCATTCCGGATGCGCTCACTGAAAGCGACGAAAAGAGGCTCACGAGCTCTTGCCCTCCTCGATGGCGCTTTTCAAGGTCTGGAGTTCGGAGCGGGCCAAATTGGTGGCGACGGCGAAGCGCAACGCGTTTTCGGCCAGCAGGCGGGACTCGCGGTCCATGTCCACGTTGTTTCCGTCGTTCTTGGTCTTGAGTCCGGATACTTCCGTCACTGTGGGTTCCAGGTTGCCGATTTGGCTTTCCAGCTCCGTTTGGAAATCGATGTCTTTGGTCTTGTAACCGGGAGTGTCGGCGTTGGCAATGTTGGACGCAACGAGTTTTTGTCGAGCGCTAACGAGATTCATGTAGCGCTCGATGCCAACGCCGGCATTCTCCACCATGTGTCCACGACGGAGCAATTGCGGTACCAACGCTGATCGAGAGCTTTCAGATAGTTACGGCTCGATGGCGTTTGATCTATGACGCTAGGCGTCGAAAACTCGACGGTCCTATTAAGCGCGGCTCGGCGGAATGTCTCCTAGCTCGTCCAGCAATGGACCTATGCAGGCTTCGTACCGTCGCCAGCGCTGAAGGGAGCCGCGGAACAGCGGTTGGCGGACCTGGACGGCGCTCGCGGTTTTGATTGGCCGGCTGGTTCGATGGAAGCCGATGCAGCGATCATCCCAGCTCAGGCCGCAATAGTCGACCAAGCGGCGAGCCTGGCCTTCGAGGTCGTCGACCACGTCTTCGTAGGAGACGTCGAGCAGGGCGCCGGGCGGCAGAACGCGTCGCCAGTGATTCATCATGCGGCTGTAGCAGCGGTAGTAGCGGCCCAACTCCGCCAGATCATAGCAATAGTGAAGACCCGTTGCGAATAGTTTCGTATAGCACGACACGCAGGTGTCGATCGGGTTGCGCATGGTATGGATGATCCTGGCGTTGGGCAGCATCAGGCGGATGAGGCCGATGCGGAGGAAGTTGCCCGGCAATTTGTCGACGATCCGACGCTGGCCGTCCGGAACCGCCGGCAGACGGGCAAGATAGGACTGGCCAAGTTGACGGAAAACGGCGCCGTCGATAGCGGGCACACATTCCGGATACGGAAGCGCGCGATCTCCGGCGTCGAATAGGCCGGCTTCCGCCTGGTCGAGAATGGTCAGTTCTCCAGCGGCATGAATTTGCGGATGGCTGGCGAGGATCTGCTCGATCAGAGTGCTGCCGGAACGCGGCATGCCAACCACGAAGACGGGAACGGACGAGGGATCTCCCACACTGGGGAACCGATCGAACAGGCTGCTCTCGAATACTGTCGAAATGCGCTGAAAGAGATCGACGACGGCCGTCTCGTCATAAATAATTTGCCCGCGCTTGAGGGCGTTGCCTTGGCGCAGATGTTCAAAAGCGCTGTGGTAGTCGCCGGTGTCTTCAAGGGCTTTGGCGAGGGCAAAATGGACATGCAGCGCGTTTTCCCCTGACAGATCATCTCTCGCGGCCAGCGCTTCCAGAGCCGCCAGATCGGCATCTCCCGGACGGAACGTCTTGATTTCCGCGCGATTGAAGTGAGCCTTGCCGTAGTCGGGCCTGATCGCGATCGCCCGTTCATAGTGCGTCATGGCGTCGTCGAACTGGCCCCGCTGCCTGAAGATGTTACCGAGATTGTTGTGCGCATCGGGATAGTCCGGATTGAGGGCCAGGGCGCCGGCGTAATGCGCGACGGCGTCGTCGATTCGATCGAGCGATGCGAGCGCGTTGCCGAGATTGTTGTGGGCGGAGGCATAGTCGGGCTTGAGAACCAGGCCGCGCTCATAGCAGGACACAGCGTCTTCGAGCTTGCCCTGAGCCAGGCGCGCGTTTCCCAGATTGTTGTGGGCCTCGGCGCAATCGGGATTGATTGCGAGCGCCCGTTCATGACACGACACGGCCTCGTCCAATTTCCCCTGGGCCTGTCGGATATTGCCCAAGTTGGTGTGGAACTCGGGCCAGTTCGGCTGGAGAGCCAGCGCTCGCTCATAACAGGCCGCCGCTTCGTCCAGCTTGCCTTGCGCTTGAAGAACGGTGCCGAGGTTGGAATGATAGGCAGCCTGCTTCGGATTGATGGCGATCGCCTTGCGAATCATTTCGACGGCCACCTCATTATGCCCGTCTTGATGGGCGATCATTCCAAGCAAATGCAGGCTGTCGGAATGTTGGGCGTCGATTGCCAGAATCCGGCGATAAATCGCTTCCGCTTCGACCGTTCGTCCGGCTTGATGGCGTCCCAGGGCATTCTCCAGCATTCCTTGAATGAGGGGAGACGCTCGTTGGCTCACAGTCCTATTGTGCCGCTTGGCGAATAAGGATCTAGGCTCGCAGCCGGACGGAAGAGCGTTGCACGCGGCCAAGCAGAGACTCCTGCTGGTAGCGTCTGGTTCTTTGGACCGCTGCCAATTGTTCGCCAGCGATGGTGCGTTGGACGATGGTCATCCCACGCGCCCAGGCGAGAAGCTCGCGAGCCAACTTGGGAAGCGGCGACACGGCGCGGTCGCTTGCGGGCAGCGTCCCCCAATACTGACTCAATGCCTCGGCATATTCCGGGACGATACGGTTCGCGCGCGCATGATCGCCGGCCAGCACCGCGGAACGGAGCTCTTGGGCGAGTTCATCCAATCTGGGTTTATCCGACAGTGGAGGCATCTGGATTGTCGCTCGTTTCAGCCTGGAATAATCCTTGCAGGAATGTATTCTGCTGCTGGAGGGTCGCGATCAGAGCGTTGGACTGCGCCATCTGCGCCTGCAGATTCTGCTGCAGTACGTTCAACTGGTCTTGATCGGTGTTGATTTGGTTTTGATCGCTCTGGCTTTCGTTCTGGAGCGACTGTGTTTCGGTTGCGATCACGCCGATGGCGGGGTCGGTAATGGAGTTCAACGTATTGGTGGCGTATTGAAGGAATCCGCCGGTAGAGGTGCCGCCGAGAAAAGTCAAGGCGTCCGAAATCTGGGACTGAGAAAGGCCGGCGACGGCCGTGGGATCGAAAGTAAGCGTCCCCTGCGCGGTGAACTCGACTCCCAATTGCGACAGCGACGTGATGGCGCCTCCGGACCCGGTATAGCTTCCCAACTGATCCAAAGCCTGCTCCATGGACAGGATGCTGCTGTCGCCGGTAAGCGCGCCTCCGTTCTGTCCGAAGTTTTTCTGGACTTCGGCAACGGCCGAATTGTAGGCGCTTACGAACGAAGAGAGGGCGTTCGAAACCGTACTGAGGCTGGCGGCGACGGTGATGTTGGTGGCGCCGGTGTTGTCCAGGGTGACGTTCAAGCCGGGCGCGATGGTGACGGTGGAGGAATCCGTGGAAATGCCGCCGGGAGGCTGGCCGTTGACGGTGTAGGACGCGTTTTCGCCGCCGTTCAGGCTGCTCAAGAGGTTATTCGTGCCGTCGTTGAGCTGGAGCGTCTGGGTTCCAAGACCGGTGCTTTGGACCACCAGACGGTAGTCCGGCGTGGAGGGCGAACCCAGGTTGACGATCACAGCTTGCACCGGCGCCCCGCTGGCATTGATCGCGGACGCCAGCGAATCGAGGGTTTGAGAGGCTGGCTGAATCGTGTAATTCGTGGCGCCCACACTCAGTGTGAACGAACTGCTGGAGCTGATATCCTGCGACGTTGGATCGGTGACGGGGGTCTGTTGAGCGGCGCTGATGGCGCTGGAGGAAGACCCCGCATTCAGCACATCCACGCTGTATGTCCCGGCCAGGGCGCCTCCGGTTAGATTCGCCGTAAGAACGGATTGGTCCGACACGGTGGCCGCCAACGCGCTCGACCCCGTGCCGGCCGAGATCGAAGAAAGAGCGCTCTGGAGGCCGCTAAAGAGCGTGCCGAGCGTGCTGAGTTCGCTGGTCTGGTTGTTGACTTGGGTTTGATCTTGCTGGAGCAGTTGCATCGGCAGCGACGCAATGTCCAGGGCGCGGGTGACGGAGCTCTGAAGGTCCGTTGAAAACGAGCTGGTGTCGGTGGTGCTGGTTTGCGGCGTGGTGATATCCAAGCTACTAGTCGGACTGGTAAGGGAGCTAACTGAACTTGAACTCATCGAGACTCCTCAATACAAAAACTGGGCCGTTCTCGGTAAAGATCGGCCCAGCGATGATACGACTTTAGCTTGCGGACTATCCTTGCAGTAGCTTCAGATACTGAGATGGGATAGCGTTAGCTTGCGCAAGTGCAGCGATCGAGGATTGCTGCAGGGTTTGCGACTGCGCGAGGTTGGCCGCTTCCTGGGCGACGTTGGCGTCGCGAATGGAGGATTCGGCCGAGGAAAAGTTAGTGATCTGCGAATTGGCCAGAGCGCTGGCGTAGTTGAGCAGGTTCTCACCCGCTCCGACGCGGCCTTGCACCAGACCGAGAGCCTGGATGGCGCTGGTGATGGAGGCGAGCGCCGCCACCGCGCTGCCGGTTGCGGTTCCGCTGACGGCGGGCGCGTTGGTGGTTTGCGCGCCGGTGGCCGCGAAGGTGCCGCCCGCGGCGGTGGTGGAGGCAGTGAAATTGCCGACGCTCTGGAAGGAGATGCCGGTCCCAGCCGCGTTTGCGACCGCGTAAATGCCAAGCGGCGAAGTTTGAGCGTTGATCGCGGAGAGCGCCGAGGAAAGCGTGTTGGCGGCGCTCAATGTGACGTTTGCCGTGCCCTGACCGTTTTGGAACGTCAGCGTTTCAGTCTTGCCCGTGTAGCTGGCGGCGCCATCCACTTCATACACGCCGCCGTTCGTGGCCAACGAGCCCTCGGTAGCGATCGGATTGGGGTCCGCGGTGTTGCCGGTGCTGATGGTGAAGGGCGTGCCGCCGCCAAAATTAAGCTGGCCGTTGCTGTCCACCGTGGCGGTGATTCCGTAATTGGACAATTGGCTATTCAAGCTGCTCAGAACCCCTGCCTGCGTGAGGCCCGTCCCGGTTCCGCCGACAGTAGCCGTAACCGACTGCGCCCCGCCGTTCGAGGAGTAGACGTTAAAGGTAAACGCCTGGGAGTCCGTGGCGAGGAATGTCGCACCGGGAGCGTCCAACCGAATCGCGTTGGGCGTGCCCTGGGAAAGCTCTGTGCCGCCCGCGCCGACGCTGCTGGTCGCCAGACCGAGGCCGGCTGCGTCCACCTGGTTTGAGGGCCCGCTCAGATTGATGGTCACCTGGCCGTTACTTGCGTTGTTGCCGCCGCCGATGAAGACGCTGTTAATGCCGTTGTACGCGCCGCCGGCAGCCAAGCCGATGTTGTTGGCCTGCCGCGTAATTTCCTGCAGGTCCGACTGGTATTCCTGGTTCAGAGTGGCGCGGTCGCCGGAGAACGTGGCGCTGGCCGATTCGGTGGCCAGTGTTTGCAACCGGTCCAAAATGTTAGAAATGTTGTTCAGCCCGCCATCGATAATCTGGAGCGTGCTGGTGCCGCTGCTGGCGTTCAAGACGCCCTGCTGCAATTCGGCGATCTGGGCGCGGTACCCGTTGGCGACCGCGAGACCAGCCGCATCGTCGCCGGAAGAGTTGATGCGGTAGCCGGACGTCAACTGCTCGATGGTCTGGCTCTCGAAATTCGTGTTCTGCGCGAGCGCTTGCTGGGCGAACAACGAAGTGGTGTTTGTCTGTAGCGTGATACTCATGGATTAGTCCTTTCTCTTTCGGCGTCCCGCCGAATCACGCCAGTGTCCAGCGTGCGGTTATCTTGTCGATGAGTCCGGCACGTTTTTCACACTTTTTTTCGGCTTTTTTGCCTAAGAGGCCGAAAATGACCCGCCAGGCGTCGGAAAATCGACGTTTTCGGCGCGGGAAGAGGATTACTTTTGAATGGCCGCCTTGACGGCTTCCCGTCCCTCGCCCTTAAGAAGGTTGAGGCTGTTTACGATGACCACATCCACGCGGCGATTGCGGGCGCGGCCTTCCGGTGTATCGTTCGACGCCAGGGGCAGAGTATCGGCGCGGCCCACCACGGAGAATCGAACGCGGTCCAGGTTGAACGTTCCGCACAACGTATTGAGGACGGCGATGGCGCGGGCGCAGGAGAGTTCCCAGTTACTGGGGAATCTCGGGTTGTGGATCGGGATCGAGTCGGTGTGGCCCTCTAATTGGATGGGATTGGGGAGCGACCCGATCAATTCCGCGAGCTTTTTCATGGTCGGGAGCGCGCCTTCATCGAGCACATCGGTTCCGGAAGAAAAGAACGCCGACTGACGAAGGCTGATCACCAAGCCCCTGGGTTCCAGCCTCACTTCCAGCTTTCCCGACTTGATGTCGTCCTCCAATTGTTTATTCAGGAGCTGCAGCGACGGCAACAGTTCCACAACGTTTTCCGAGTCCGATTTGGTGTTCTTCACCGCGCGTTCCGCGCCTCCCGGACCTTTCATCATGGCGTTGCCTTGCCCCTTGTCATCCACCGTGCCGCCCAGGATCTTGGCTACCGCCGGAGGCACGCTAAAGCTGTGGCCTTCCGACAAGGCTTTCTCGACGGCCTCGGATACTTGTTTCGCGCGCCCCTTATCGGTCTGGGAGGAAGCGAACATCACCACGAAGAACGCGAAGAGAAGGGTGATGAAGTCGGCGTAGGACACCAGCCAGCGTTCATGGTTCTCGTGCTGCGGCTCCGGCTTCTTGGGCATCCGTCAGCCTTGCGCGGCGACAGCCTGAGCGGCCGCGCCTTCCGACTTCTTCGCCTTCTCGGTGTTCGCTTCTCCCTCGGCGAAAGCCTCGAGTTTTATACGAATCAACTTCGGATTCAGCCCTTCCACGATACTCGACACGCCTTCGAGCATGAGTTCCTTTATTTCCAGCGCGTGGTGAAAACGCGCCTTGATCTTGCCGGCGGCCGGAAGGAAAAACAGGTTCGCGGACGCGACGCCATATACGGTGGCCACGAAGGCGACCGCGATGCCCCGCCCGACCTCTTCGATATTCTCCAGGTGTTTCATCACCTGGATGAGTCCCAGCACGGCTCCGATGATTCCGATGGTGGGCGCATATCCGCCCGCCGCTTCGTACACTTTGGCGACGGCTTCGCCGCCGCGGTGCTCCAAGGCGATATCGAGTTCCATCATCTTTCTTAGATCCTGCAGGTCGGTGCCGTCCACGCTCAAAGAGATCGCCTTGCGCAGGAACGGATCCGCGATATTCGGCAATTCGGATTCGAGCGAAATCAGGCTGTTCTTGCGCGCCTTGGTGGCGTAGGAGATGATTTCATCGATAACCTGGAGCGCGGACTGTTTGCGCTCGAAGAAGACGGTTCCCAGACACTTGGCGGCGCGAATGAGAGTGTGAAGCGGCGTCGTCACCATCACCGCTCCGAGGGTTCCGCCGAGCACGATCAACAGAGCAGTCACTTGGGCAATGTCGGTCAGTTTGCCGCCGTCGAGCATGAGACCGCCCAGAATACCGGCGCCGGCCAGAACCAGCCCGCCGATGGTGGCAATGTCCGGTTTGCTGGAGGACTGCTTCTTGGGACTAGCTTCGCCTTTAGT
>JBEKHQ010000005.1:0-16795 GCA_050012195.1 Bryobacteraceae bacterium
TTACACCGACAGCTTTCTCAACACCCAGTTCATCGGCGGAAACGGAGGCGCCACGCAGATCGGCGTCGGCATCGGGCCTAATCCGGGCTTTTCCGTTGCCTTGCAGGCCCCCAGCTTGAGCGGCAATACCAGCGTTTATTTGAGCCCGGTAGGCGTGGAGAACTCCGCCAGCTATGCTCCGTTTACGGCCGGAATTTCGCGCGGCGAATACATCACTCTGGCCGGCACGAATCTAGGACCCGGCACGCTGCAGGTCGAATCGACGGTTCCATTTCCCACCATGCTGGGCAATGTGCAGGTCTTGATCAACAACATTCCCGCGCCCATTTACTATGTCAGTTCCAACCAGGTGGCGGTGATCGTACCCAACGAGACCAATTCTTCGATAGCCCAGATCCAAGTGGTCAACAACGGAGTCCCATCGAACGCGGTCACCGTGTTCGTGAATGAGACCACTCCCGGCGTGTTTTCGCAACAGCAGAATGGAATCGGCTATGGCGCCGTGATACATAAGAACGGCGAACTTGTAACGCCGGACAATCCGGCCCAGATCGGCGAGACTGTGTCCGCGTACCTGGCTGGACTCGGAGACGTGTTCCCAGCTCTTTTGGATGGCGTCGCCGCGCCGTCAAGTCCGCTCAGCGATACCAGCAACGCGATCACGGTCGACGTCAACGGCACAGCGGCGACCGTGGGTTTCGAGGGCCTCGCTCCCGGTTTCGTGGGGCTCTATCAGGTCAACGTCGTGATCCCTTCCGGTGTCACCGCCGGCGACAACTTTCTCGATTTCTCGGGACCGGATTCCTACAATGTCGAATCGTTGATTTCGGTGGGCTCGTCAG
Source organism: Bryobacteraceae bacterium (assembly GCA_050012195.1). Taxonomy (GTDB): domain Bacteria; phylum Acidobacteriota; class Terriglobia; order Bryobacterales; family Bryobacteraceae; genus Palsa-89. The sequence goes on from JBEKHQ010000005.1 coordinate 843, forward strand.
CTGCCGCTGTGCCGGGCCCCGCTGTGCATCGGAGACCGCGCCCGCAAACGACTACCCGGCCCCATCCTTTTGCCAAGGGACCCGCGCACTATCTTTCGCTCGAATAGTCGTTTGGGCGCCGCGTGACTATCTCGCCCTTGCCCCACACGCACTGGCGTCCCACGCCGGTCCAGTGCGCCGCTTCGAGATACGGAAGGAACTCGCTCAGAGCTCCCTCGTACTCGGCCACGCCCACGAAGCCGCCCAGCGGATGAACCTGTCCGCTTCGGCTGCTCCGCCGGTACGCCGTCACGTGCGTCAGCTCGGAGCGCGTCAGGCGCACCGCCGACGCCCGTTCTCCGATGGAACGGAAGTCGATGTCGAGCGGCCCCGCGCCGTAGACTCCCTTCAGCTCGGTCGGGCTTCGAAATTCAACTTGGATGCGATGGACTCCTTCAGGTCCGGGGCCCAAAGGAACGGAAACCGCCTCCGCTGTCTCCACGCCGATCAAATCCGCATGACCGCGCAGCGGCCCCATGCCGACGCTCGCCAAGTGCGCGAACGCGGCTTCGAAGTGAACCAGCATGGGTGTCCGCAAGTCGAACACGTTGACGCCGAACCAGAGCCGCTCGCCCGCTTCGACCGTCAGCCCGTTCAGATGCCTCGCGCGGAAAACGAACGGACGCGGCCAGTTCGCCAGACCGCTCGGCCCTGGTCCCACCGCGCCGGGTTCGAAAATCCGTTCGTATTCAGCCGGAGCGGCCTTCCGCAATGCATGCCCGAACCATCCGCGCAGAACATTCCCGGCGTTTCCCGCGGGAAACGAGATGCGATCTCGCGCCGAGAATTGGAACCGGTACGAGGCCAACTCGAAGGTCACGGTTGGAAATCCGATTCCCTAGGGCGTCTCTCGCAGCACGTCGCGGATTTTCATCGCCAATTCCTCGGTCGAGAACGGTTTTTGTAGAAACGCCCCCAGGTTCTCCAGTCCCAGCGAGTCCCCGTACCCAGACACGTACAACACTCGCATTCCCGGACGCCGCGCCACCAGGATTTCGGCGATCTTATGGCCGCTCATGCCCGGCATCGCGAGATCGGTGATCAAAAGGTGAATTGGTTCTTGATGCCGCTCCGCCATCGTAAGGGCATCCGCGGAAGAAGCCGGCGCAATCACCCGGTAACCATAGCGTCGCAACATCGCTTCCAGCACGTTCCGCACGCCCTCTTCGTCTTCCACCAGGAGAATCGTTTCGGTCCCGCTGAGAGCCGGTTCTTCGGATGGAGTCTCCGGCTGTTCCGCGCTCTTTTCCGCCACCGGCAAGTAGATCCGGAAGGTCGTTCCCCGGCCAGGCTTGGAATCCACCCAGATGTCGCCGCCGCTTTGTTTGACGATTCCATAGCTGGTGGAAAGACCCAGCCCGGTGCCATGCTCCTTGGTGGTAAAGAACGGCTCGAAGATCCTGGACAACACTTGCGGCTCCATGCCGGGTCCATTATCGATCACCGAAAGAGTAACGTAATCGCCGGGCGGCACAAGCTGCCCGTGCGGGGCCTCTCCGTCCACGCGCACGTTGTCGGTTTCGACGATCAATTGACCCCCGTCCCGCATGGCGTCGCGGGCGTTGAGGGCCAGATTCAGCACTACTTGTTCGATTTGCCCCGGATCGGCCCGCACGGCTTCCAGTTCGGGCAACAGATGAGTGGTCAGCGCGATGTCATCGCTCAGCATGCGACGCAACATGCGATCCATGTCTTCGACCAGCGTGTTGAGGTTGACCGAGGCCGGGCGCACCACTTGCCGGCGGCTGAAGGCCAGCAGTTGCCTGGTCAGATCGGTGGCGCGTTGGGCCGCCTTCACCACCTGTTCCAGGTCGCCATGCGCGGGATCGCCGGGATGGGTGTTGTCGAGCAACATCTGCGAGTATCCGGTGATCACCATCAGCAGATTGTTGAAGTCGTGCGCGACCCCGCCCGCCAGGCGGCCCACAGCTTCCAGCCTTTGCGAACGGTGCAGTTGATCCTCCAGCCGCTTGCGTTCGGTCACATCCCGCGAGTTCACCACCAGGCCGTGTACACCGGCCAGATGAGCCAGGTTGCGCCCAAACGATTCCAAGTCCCGCCACGACCCGTCCTTGTGGCGGAAGCGGAATTGGACCGTTGCTTCCCCTTTCTGTTCCAATGCGGCCTGGACGCCGGCGAGGTCGTCGGGATGGACGAAGGACAGCGCATTCCGGCCCACCAGTTCGTCCAACGCGAAGCCAAGCACTCGCTCGTGCGACGGGCTGGCGTATCGGATAGTGCCGTCGGCGTTCAGAATGGCGATCAGGTCGAGGGAATTCTCGATCAGCGATCGATAGTGCGCCTCGCGCCGCTCCAGCGCTTCCACGGCGCGCCCGCGCTCGGAGGCGTAACGCACGGAGCGCACCAGCAGTTCGCCGTCCACGCGGCCTTTCACCAGGTAGTCCTGCGCTCCAGCCCGGACCGCTTTCACCGCCAGCGCTTCGTCGTCCAGGCCGGTCAACACCACGATCGGAACCTTGGGGGCTTGGGCGTGCGCGCGCACTAGAGTCTCGAGCCCCTGCTGATCGGGCAGCCCGAGATCCAGCAGCAGGACGTCGAAATGGTCGGCCGACAGGCGCTCTAGCGCCGCGCCCAATCGATCGACGTGCTCGATTTTCACTCGGCCCGCCGGCGTGTCGCGAAGCAACCCCAAAAGAAGGCGAGCTTCCACCGGGTTGTCTTCGACGAGCAGGATGCGGATGCCCTCCAGGCTCATGCGCTCGCTCGATTCACACCAGATTCTACCACCGGGAGTGGAAGCGCTCTTGCGGCGCGAACATTTTCCCGCTTGGACAATTTTGAAATTTTTCCACGACCCTTTTCCCAATGCCATTCATTGCGCCGCCCTTCCGGGCTTTCTGGCATCCTGAATTGAGGAAATGTTGTGGATAACGCGCGGCCGCCGGTGGATGGATGCCGGAGCATTTGCGCGCCCCAGGCCGCCTGCTGTAACATGGAAGTTAACTGCTCTTGCGGGTACAACGCTTGAGTGGTGTCTCGTTAGCCCATATTCTTTAATCGACAAGGACAGTTATGTACGCAGTGATCGAAACCGGCGGAAAGCAGCATCGCGTCGCTCCAGGCGATGTCATTCAAGTTGAAACATTAGCAGGCGACGTCGGCGCCGAGGTGGAACTCGGCCGCGTGCTGGCCGTCATGAACGACTCCAATGAGCTCGTAACCGGCGCCTCTCTTGGCGCAGCCCGCGTGAAGGGCACCATCAAGCGCCACGGCCGCGGCGAAAAGGTGATCGTGTTCAAATTCAAACGAAAGAAACAGTACAAGCGCACCATCGGCCACCGCCAAAACTTTACCGAGGTGACCGTGGGCGAAATTCTCGCGTAGGTGCGATATGGCACATAAAAAGGGTTTAGGAAGCTCAAAAAACGGCCGTGATTCGAATGCGCAGCGCCTGGGCGTGAAAGCCTTCAGCGGCGAACTGGTGACCGGCGGTTCCATCCTGGTGCGGCAGCGCGGCACGCCGTTTAAGGCCGGCGAGAACGTCGGCCGCGGCAAGGACGACACGCTTTTCGCGAAGGTCACCGGCATCGTCGTTTTCCGCGATCGGGGACGCGCCGGGAAATTCATCAGCATCGACGCGGCCAGCTAGTCCCCTCGATCGTTCGTTCCCTCGCCGTTCGCGGCCGGGACTCCAGCCTCAAACCGAAAATGTTCATTGATGAAGTCCGCATCCGTGTGAAAGCGGGAGACGGCGGTAACGGATGCCTGGCCTTTCGCCGCGAGAAGTACGTGCCGCGCGGAGGCCCCAGCGGCGGCGATGGCGGGCGAGGCGGCGACGTCATCATGGTTGCGAGCGAGCATCACAATACGCTCCTGCACCTGCGCTACAACCCTGAGCACATCGCCCAACGAGGGCGGCACGGCGAAGGCAGCAATCGAAGCGGCCGCGACGGAGAGTCGCTGGAGGTGGCGGTACCGGTCGGCACCGTCGTCTCCGACTTGAAGACGGGCGAACTGCTGCACGACTTCACCCATCCCGGCGAACGGTTCATCGTCGCGCAGGGGGGACGCGGAGGTCGAGGCAACCAGCACTTTGCAACCTCCACCCATCAGGCGCCCACCGAGCACGAAGCCGGTTTTCCTGGCGAAGAACTGCATCTCCAGTTAGAGCTAAAGCTGCTGGCGGATGTGGGGCTGGTGGGATTTCCGAACGCCGGAAAGTCCACGCTGATCTCGCGCATCTCGGCCGCTCGGCCGAAGATCGCCGACTATCCGTTCACCACGCTCGAGCCGAACCTGGGCGTCGTCAGCGTCGACGATTTCAGCTTCGTCGTGGCCGACATTCCAGGATTGATCGCCGGTGCGCACCTCGGCCACGGATTGGGCATCCAATTCCTGAGGCACATCGAGCGTACGCGGCTTCTGATTCACCTGGTGGACGTCTCCTCGATGAGCGGCCGCGATCCCGCCGACGATTTCCGCATCGTGCTCGAGGAACTCGCCGGCTTCAGCGCGGATCTGGCCGCCAAGCCGATGTTCGTGGTGGCCTCGAAAGCCGACGCCGCCCAGGATCCCGAGCGCATCGAAAGCCTGCGCGCGGTGGCGGCCGCCAGAGGCCTGCCCTTCCATGAGATTTCGAGCGTCACCGGCCAGGGGATCGAAAATTTAAAGCAGAAAATGGCTCAATTCCTGCTGAAACCGGTCGAAGAGGAAGCTAAGCAGAAAGAGTAGCACGAAAAGTAGCAGTAGAAGGAGTTTGTCATGATACCAATGACCCAAGCTCTCCAAGGACTGGCGAGCGCCGAATCGCAGTTCAATACCGCAGCCGCCAACATCGCCCAGTGGCCGCAAACCGAGGCTTCCGGCAAGACCCCCGCCACCGACACCGTGGATTTGAGCACGCAAGCCGTCGCCATGCTGCAAGCCCAAAATAACTTCGAAGCCAACACCAAGATGATCAAGGTCGCCGACCAGATGGACCAGACCTTGCTCAACGCGATCGGCTAGTTATTTCCGCTCGCGCGGGGAAGCCGTCGAACATGGCTATCAGGTCGCGCAAGCTGCGACCCAGCCGGTCGCGTTCGTGCCGTAGATATACTGACATCACGATGTGCATAAGGTGCTTCCGCCTGTGCCTGCTGCGATTACGCTTTCGGGGACGTCACGAAATCTGGCAAAGGACGGATTTTACAAATGTGGTTGATCGCGTCCTGCCCTACGTTAAGCGCGGTGCGTTGACCGTCGTTCAGGGCCCTAGCCCGTTTGAGGAGTTTCTCCAATATCCTACGAAAACGGTTTCCTCATTGCCTTTCGGTGCGTCAAGTGCGAAGAAGAGTTCCAGTTGGGCGTGGCCAAATGGGTCTTTGAATTCCGATGAGTTCGTCGCGCGAAAAGCCGGGGCGAGGGACTGCCGTATAGCTGCGCTGCGTCGCGGCGTCGATTCGAATCCGTGAGCGATCGGCTAAAATTTATTTAACCAGCGTGCTCGAGCTCTGCGCGAAGTTCAGCAGCAACGACGGGAAGATCCCCAGGATCAGCGTGCCGAGCGCCGAGGCCCACAGCGTCATCCGGATGCCCGGGCTCATGGGGGGCGCCGACAGCGCGGCCTCGCCCGGCTCCTGCATGTACATCACTACCAAGATACGCAGGTAGTAATATGCCGCCACCGCGCTATTCAACAGACCCAGCACCGTGAGCCAAACCAGATGGGAATCGAGCGCGGCTTTGAAGATGTAGAACTTTCCGAAGAATCCGGCCGTCAGCGGCACCCCGATCAGCGACAACAGACAGATCGCGAATAGCGCGGCCGTCACGGGCTGTTTCAAACCGAGCCCCGCCATGTCCTGGATGTTGACGAACTTCTCCCCCTGCCGCGAAAAATACGTCACCACCGCGAAAGCGCCGATGTTCATCAACGCATATGCGGCCAGGTAGAACATGGCCGCTGCAATGCCGATCTGACTGCCGGCCGCGATCGCCACCATTACGTAGCCGGCGTGCGCAATCGAGCTATAAGCCAGCATGCGCTTGATGTTCGTCTGCGCCAGCGCCGCGAAATTTCCGATGACCATGGTCAGCAGCGCGGAGGACCAAACGAACGGTTCCCAGCGGTTGGTGATGGGCAGGAAGGCGGTCATGAAGACGCGAATGAATACGGCGAAAGCGGCGGCCTTGGGTCCCGCGGACATAAACAGCGTGACCGGCGCGGGCGACCCCTGGTAGACGTCCGGCGCCCAGATCTGGAACGGCGCCGCCGACACCTTGAAAGCGAACCCTACGAACATCAGCGCCGCCGCGACGCTCGCCAGAGTGACATTGCGCTGCGACCCGGGCGTCAGCAGAAAATTATGGATCGAGACCAGGTTGGTGCTTCCGGTGGTTCCGTAGATCCAGGCGATGCCGTAAAGCAGGAACGCGGTAGCGAACGAGCCGAGCAGGAAATACTTGAGCGCGGCCTCGTTGTTGCGCTTGTCGTCGCGCAGATATCCGGCCAAAACGTAAGTCGCGATCGAGGAAATCTCCAGGCCGATGAAGACCATGATCAGTTCGTTCGCCGTCGCCATCACGCACTGGCCGGTGACGGAAAACAGCAGCAGAGCGTAGTATTCGGCAGAATCGGCGTGCTCTCGCCGTAGATACTCGGTCGCGGACAGAACGCTGAGAATGCCGATCCCAATCACCAAAACCCGAAAAAACGTCGCGTAGCCGTCCACGATCAGCATGTTCGAAAACGACAAGCCGGGCATCGTGTTGGCCTCGATCGCCGCCACCAAGGCCGCAACGAAGACGCCTAACGAAAGCAGCGTGTAAGCGGTACGCCTGCTTTGCCGGACCAGCGGCTCGATCAGAAGTACCAGCGTTCCGCCCACCGTCATGATCATCTCGGGCAGGATCCGTAAATAATCGTCGCCGGTAGGAAGGTAGTTAGCGAGCACGGGCCAGCTCCTTCTCCGGTGTCGTAGGATTCGGCGATGCGCGGACGTGGATATCGCGACGCGCGTCGATCGGCCCCAGGATCAGCGCGTTCGAAGAAGAAATCGCCGGGATGAAAGTCTGCGTGAACGTGCCCATCCAGACCATTAGCAGCAGCAGCGGAACGATGATGGCGTATTCTCGAAAATTCAGGTCGGGCATGTGATGGCGGACATCGTCGGAAACGCGCCCGAAGAACACGCGCTGGTATAACCAGAGCATGTAGCACGCCGAGAGAATCACCCCAATGGCGGCGAATGCGGTCCAGCGGAAGTAAACCAGCGCCGCACCTTGCAGCACCAGATACTCGCCGATGAAGTTGTTCAGCATCGGCAGTCCGATGCTGGCCAGCATCGCGATCATGAATACAACCGCCAAATGCGGCGCGGGCGTGGCAACTCCGCCGTAAGCCGCGATCTCAAGCGAGTGGCGGCGCTCGTACAGGAATCCCACCAGGATAAATAGCGCGCCGGTGGAGACGCCGTGGTTGAGCATCTGATAAACCGCGCCGTCGAATCCCTGCTGCGTGAAGCTGAAAATCCCGAGCACCACAAACCCCAGGTGGCTCACGGACGAATAGGCCACCAGCTTCTTCATGTTCGGCTGCACCATCGCGACCAGCGCGCCGTAAACGATTCCGACGATGGCCAGGGTGACAATCCATCCGGCGCAGTTGCGAGCCGCGGCGGGAAACAAGGGAACGCAGAAGCGCAGCAAGCCGTAGGTGCCCATCTTCAGCATTACGGACGCCAGCATTACCGACCCGGCTGTAGGAGCTTCCACGTGCGCGTCGGGCAGCCAGGTGTGCACCGGGAACAGCGGAACTTTAATCGCGAACGCGATGAAGAACGCCAGGAAGAGCAAAAGCTGAACGGGGTACGCCAGATTGATCGCGCCGCTCTGAAGCCCGGCGAGGATCTTCGGATAGTCGAACGTGCCGGACTGGTTGTAGAGATAAATGATGCCCACCAGCATCAGTACCGAGCCGGTGAAGGTGTAAAGGAAAAACTTGACGGTGGCGTAGATTCGCCGGTCGTGGCCCCAAATGCCGATCAGGAAGTACATCGGAACCAGCGATACTTCCCAGAACACGTAGAACAGGAAGAAATCGAGCGAGCAAAAAACGCCGATCAGCCCGAATTCGAGCAGCAGCAGGAACGCGAAAAATTCCTTGACGCGCTTGTCGATGGAACGCCACGAAACCAGTACGCACATCGGCGTAAGCAGCGTGGTGAGAATCACCAGCCACAGGCTGATGCCGTCGATGGCGACGTGATAATGGATGGGCGGTGAGCTGATCCACGGCGTGTCGGTTTCCAGAACGAACTTTCCCGGATTGCTAAACCAGAACGGCGCGATCAACCCCAGCGAGACGAGAAAAATCGCTATGGACGCCACCAGGCTGAAGCGCCGAATGGCATCCACGTTCTCTCTCGGCAGAACGAGGATAAACAGGAACGCGAGCAGCGGCAGGAAGATGACCGCGTTCAGAACCGTCATCGCGCCACTCCCCCGAATCCCAGCGCGAGAAGCAATACGATAGAGCCCAACACCACCCACGCGGCGTAACTGCGGATATTTCCGGATTGCAGCAAGCGCAGAACGTTACCGACCCCGCGGGCGCGCGCGCCAATGCCGTTCACCAGGCCATCGATCAAGCCCGCGTCAATGCCGCGCCACAGGATAAACCTGGAGCCGCCGACCACGGGCTGAATAATCGCTGCATCGTAAACCTCGTCGACGAAGTATTTGTTGTAGACCAGGCGATAGAGGCCGCCCATCGACTTCGCGAACGAATCCGCGAGGCCGGGACGAACCACATAGAACAGGTACGCGAGAGCAATCCCCACGACGCCCACGCCTGCAGAAAGCCACGCTAAGCCCTGATTCTCCGCTTTCTCGGCAAACATTGGCTCCAGCCAGTGCGGGATGTTGATGAATCCGCCGGCCAGCGAAAGCGCCGCCAGGATCATGAGCGGACCAGTCATCACCAGCGGCGATTCGTGCGGATGCGCGTGTCCGCGATAGTCGCCCATGAACGCCAGGAACCAAGCGCGAAAAACGTAGAACGCCGTCATACCCGCGGTCAGCACGCCCAGCCAGTACATCCACGGCGCGTGCTCATAGGCGGCCACCAGAATCGCATCCTTGCTGAAGAAGCCGGACGTAAAAGGAAAACCCGAGATAGCGAACGAAGCGCACAGCAGCGTTAGGGCTGTGATCCGCATGTGCTTGAACAATCCGCCCATTTGCCGCAGGTCCTGCTCGCCGTGCAGCCCGTGAATCACCGCGCCCGCGCCGAGGAATAGCAGTCCCTTGAAGAACGCATGCGTCATCAAGTGAAAGATGCCGGCCGAAAACGCGCCCACGCCGACGCCCAGAAACATGTAGCCGAGCTGCGACACCGTCGAATAGGCGTAGACTTTCTTGATGTCGGTCTGCGCCAGCCCGATCGTGGCCGCGAAGAATGCCGTGGCCAGTCCGATGATCGCGACCGTGTTCATCGCGATAGGCGCGTGCGTGAACAGCGCGGCCGAGCGCGCGGTCATGTACACGCCGGCGGTCACCATGGTGGCGGCGTGGATCAGCGCCGATACCGGCGTGGGACCGGCCATCGCGTCCGGCAGCCATACGTACAACGGAATCTGTGCCGACTTGCCCGCCGCGCCCACCAACAACAGCAGGCAGATCGCCGTCAGAATCCCCGCGCCCGATTCCGTCGGCATCGTTTTCGCGGCGTCGAACACGTGTGTGAAATCGAGCGTCCCGAACTGCCGGACAATCAGAAACACCGCCAGCGTGAAGCCGAAATCGCCGATTCGATTTACGATGAACGCCTTGTTGCCCGCATTGGTCGCGTACTGCTCCAGAAAGTAGTAGCCGATCAACAGATAGCTGCAAAGTCCCACGCCCTCCCACCCCACGAAGAGCACCAGGAAATTCTCCGCCAGCACCAGAACCAGCATGAAAAACATGAACAGGTTCAGGTACGAGAAGAACCGATAATAGCCATCCTCCTCCGACATGTAGCCGATCGAGTAAATATGGATGAGCAAACCGACCCCGGTCACCACCATCAGCATCACCGCGGTGAGACGGTCCACCGCGAAATCGACGCCGATGTTCAACGCGCCGCTTTGAATCCAGGTGAAATAGTGCTCGACGTATTTGGTTTCGAGTGGGCTAAGCCCCAGCAGGGTCTTGATGACCCATAAAAAGGAAAGCGCCACCGATCCGATAGCGAAAACACTGACCATCGTTTTCGACATCCGCCGGCCGAACAGACCGTTGATCAGGAAGCCGAGCAGCGGAAGGATGGGAATCAGCCAAAGGGACATGTCTATTGGGCCGCCCGGAAGCGCCGATGAGCGCGAGTGTTTATCATGTCAATACTTCATCGAGCTGACGTCGTCGATCAGGAGCGTCGAGCGATTTTTGAACACCGTCAGAATAATGGCCAAGCCGACGGCCGCTTCCGACGCCGCCACCACCATTACGAAAAAACTGAAGATGTGCCCGTCCACTTGTTTGAGCGTGTAGGAAAAAGTGATGAACGATAGATTCACGGCGTTGAGCATCAGTTCAATCGACATAAAGACCGTGATAATGTTGCGGCGATACAGGAATCCCGCCACGCCCAATCCGAACAGGATGGCGCTTAGAATCAGATACCAGCTGGTCGGCACCGCATTATGCATCGGTCAAATCTCCTTCCTGGCCAGCACCATCGCGCCTACGATGGCAATCAGGATCAGCACGGAGGTTACTTCAAACGGCAGCAGGTATGCGGTGAACAACTTCCGCCCGATTTCGAGCGCCGTTCCGCCTTGAAACGCGCCGAACACGACACCCTCGCTGGGAGGCAGCATGGCCTGGATGGTGAAGCTGATCAATCCGAGAAACGCCGCCACTAGAAAGATGCCCAGAAATCTTACTAAGGGCGAGCTCGCCCGCGAAACGCCCTCCGCGCCCGCGTTCAGCAGCATGATCACGAACACGAACAAAACCATGATCGCGCCCGCATACACGATCACCTGCGCGGCGGCGATGAACTCCCCGCCCAGTTGCAGATAAAGAATCGCGAGCGAGCCCATCACGCCGATCAGCGAGAGTGCGCTCGCGATGGGATGGGTCTGAACCACCAGGCTGATTCCGCAAAACACCGCGAGGCCGGCGAAGAGAAAAAAGATCAGCGCAGTCATATTTATTTGGACGAGAGAGCCACCACCAGGCCGGTGACCAGCAGGTTTAGCATGGACAGCGGGAATAGGAACATCCAGGCGAAGCGCATCAACTGATCGTAGCGAAAGCGCGGCGACGTGCCGCGAACCCAGATGAAAATGAACAGAAGAATTCCGATCTTGCCGCAGAACCAGAACAACGCCATCAGGATCGTTTTCAGCACCGGCACGAAAAGCGAAACGCCGAACAGCGCGGCGATGCCCAGGAAAACAATTCCGGTGGCGGGCAGCGTGAATCGATCCATCCGGCGCGCCGGATTCAAACCGTGGTACATCGCGATCAACCCGCCGAACGCGAACACCAGAATCGGAACGGCGTTCGAGTAAGGTTCCGGAAACGGAGGCGTCCAGCCGCCCAGGAACAGCAGCGTCCCCACCGCCGTCACCGTCACCATGTTCGCGTATTCGGCCATGAAGAATGCGGCGAAACTCATGCTGCTGTATTCTGTGTGGAAACCGGCCACCAGCTCATTCTCGGCTTCCGGCAGATCGAACGGCACGCGATTGGTTTCGGCGAATCCGGCGATCACAAAGACGACGAACCCGAGAATCTCGGGAATCGCGTTCCAGCGCGGTATGAAACCCAGCCAGTACCCGCTCTGGTAATTCACCATGTCGCGGAAGCTGAGCGTGTTGGCCAGCAGCAGCGGCGCCGCCACCGCGAGCGCCAGCGGCAGTTCGTAGCTGATCATCTGCGCGGAGCTGCGCAGCCCGCCCAGCAGCGAGTATTTGTTATTCGACGCCCAACCGCCCAGCGCCACTCCGTAGACTCCGATGCTCGAGACCGCCAGCACGAACAAAATGCCGATCCGCAAATCGGTGAGCTGCATCCAGGTGGTAACCGGCCCCACCGTGATCTCGGGCCCGAACGGAATCACGGCGATCGAAATCAGCGCCAGCACTACCGCGATCCACGGCGCCAGCAGGTAAAACAACTTGTTGACGTTCGACGGGATCACGCCTTCCTTGGTAATCCGCTTCACCACGTCGGCCAGCGGCTGCAGCAGCCCGTGCGGGCCTACGCGATAAGGTCCCACGCGGATCTGGATGTGCGCGATCACCTTGCGCTCGATCCACTGCAAATACGCGAGCGTCGTGAGCAGCACGAAGGCGATGAGGCCCGCCTTGATGAGGCTAATGAGTATGAAAGGAGGCATTCGTGACTTTACGGTCGTTGGGAATACAAACCGCCCGGGGCTTCCAGAACTTCCTTCAGCGTCTTGGAATAACGTCCCAAGGAACCGGAAGTGAAAAGCGTGTCACGCGCGGATTGAATCAAGTCTGGCCGCGCGCTCCCAGGCACACGTCCGTTCACCGCCGCGGTTTGAGCTGCTCCTCCGGTTTCGACGACAGGCAAAGGAATATTATAACCACGCACGCCGGCGCGAATCTCCGCGAACATCTTGTCCGGAGACCAGATGCCGATGTTGATTCCCATCTCCTTCGCCACCAGGCCGATGATCTCGAGATCGGGCTTCGTGCCCATCACTTGCAGCCCGGCCTTCAGCCGCTGCACTTCTCCGCAAACATTGGTGACGGTTCCGTTCTTTTCGTACGCCGAAGCGGCCGGGAAGATCACGTCGGCGCGCTCGGCGGTCTCGGTGAGAAACATTTCGTTCACCACCACGAAGGCCTTCTCGGACGCGAGCTTCGCGTGCCGCAAAGGATTCGCGCCCACCACCCACAACGCATCCAGGTCCGCCGCCGCGAGAATCTCGTCGTACGCCAGGCCGCGCTCACCGATTGCCTGGTAGCCGGGTCCGTGATCCGGCGTCAGCCCCATGTCCGACGCCCCACGTGAATTCGAATAATCCAGCAGCGCGACATAACGAACCGGGATGCCGAGCGAATCGCCGAACGCCACCAGTTTTCGGACAGCCTCGCCTTTTATCGCGTCGCCGAACAGAATCACCAGCTCGGGTTCCGCCTTCAAAGCCTCGCGCAGCGTTTCCAGATCCGCGAACTCGCGCCCCGGAAGCGTAACAATGCTCTTCACCGCGTATGCCTGCTCGCGCACCGCGCCGGGCGTCAGCGTGTAGATGTGCGCGCCGTGATGCCGGAAGTTGGCGCGAATCTGGAAAGCCAGAAAAGGATGCTGCTGCGAAAGATCGCTCCCAATCACCAACACGGCCTTGCGATCGTAAAGATCGCCGGTGGTGGCCAGCGCGTCCGTCTTGCCGCTCAGCGCGTCCAGCAGCGTTGCGACGTCGCCGGTGCGGTGATGATCGATGTTCGATGTGCCTAGCGCCTGGCGCGCGAACTTCTGCAGATAAAAATTCTCTTCGTTGCTGGTGTGGTTGGAGCCGATCACAGCGAACTTGCCGCCGCCGGCTTGGATGGATTTGAACTTCGACGCCACCGTGGCCAGCGCTTCGGACCACGAGACTTCCTCCAACCGCCCGTTCTTCTTCACCAGCGGCGCTTGCAGGCGTTCGTGGCTATGCACGAAGTCGAACGCGTAGCGCCCCTTGATACAAAGAAACTCGCCGTTGATTCCCGAACGGTCGCGATTGTTGCCGCGCAGAATCTGGTTATTGCGCACGCCCAGCGTGGTCTTGCAACCGTTCGAGCAATGCGCGCAGATCGTCCCTACGTGCTTCATCTCCCAGGGCCGCGTTTTGTACCGATACATGCCGCTGGTCAACGCGCCCACCGGGCAGATGTCGATGCACATTCCGCATTCGTCGCACGCCAGATGGTCGCCCAGATTCGGAATGATCACCGAGCGCGACCCGCGATTGGCCACGCCCAGCGCCTTCACGCCCATGCCTTCGTCGCAGATTCGTACGCAGCGGTAGCACAGGATGCAGCGCGGCTTGTCGTAGAACACCACCGCAGACCATTGCTCTTCGTCCACGTGCTGCTTGGGCTCGACGAAGCGGCTTTCACCCGCGCCGTAGCGGAACGTCATGTCCTGCAGCTCGCATTCGCCGCCCTTATCGCACACCGGACAATCCAGCGGGTGGTTGGTGAGCAGAAATTCGAGCGTCCCCTTGCGCGCTTCATGCACCTGCGCCGAATCGGTGTAGACCACCATGCCTTCGGCCACCGGCAGCGTGCAGCCCACTTGGAGCTTGGGCGTCTTCTCCACTTCCACCAGGCACATCCGGCAGGCGGCTTGCAGCGTCAGACCGTCGTAATAGCAGAACGACGGAATCTCGATGCCCACTTGCTTGGCGGCGTTGATGACCAAGGTCCCGGGCGCGGCTTGAACCGCTCTGCCGTCGATGGTGAGGTTGATCAGATCAGCCATGGCGCGTTTCTCCCCTGGGTTACGCCATTACCGGTTCGGCGGCATGCGCGTATGGACACGGCGCCCCGTTCAAGTGCGCCTCGAAATCCTCCGGAAACTTCTCGACGATGGATATGGTGGGCATCGCGGCCGCGTCTCCCAGCGCGCAGAAGGTCCGGCCCAGCATGTTCTTGGAAAGTTCGCCGATCAGTGAAATGTCGCTCTTCTGCCCTAGGCCGTTGTGAAAACGGTCCAGCATTTTGCGCAGCCAGGTAGTTCCCTCGCGGCACGGAATGCACCAGCCGCAACTCTCGTGCGCATAAAACTGCATGATGCGCAGCGCGAACTTCACCATGCAGGTGTGTTCGTCCAGAACCACTGTGCCGCCCGACCCCAGCATGCTCTTGGCTTTCGCCAGGCTGTCGAAATCCATGGCGATGTCGCACTCCTCCGCCTTCAACAACGGACAGGACGAGCCTCCCGGAACCACCGCCTTCAACTTCTTGCCGTTCCGCATGCCACCGCCCACTTCGTAAATCATTCGCAGCAGATTGAAGCCCACCGGCAGCTCATAAACTCCCGGACGATTGATGTGCCCGGAAAGACAGACCATCCGCGTTCCGCCATTCTTCGGAGTTCCCAGCGCCGCGAACGCCGCGCCGCCGTCGCGAATGATCGCGGGCACCGCCGATAGAGTCTCCACATTATTAATCAGCGTCGGCGATTCCCACGCCCCCACCACGGCCGGAAACGGCGGTTTCATGCGCGGAACCCCGCGTTTGCCCTCGATCGAATCCAGCAGCGCCGTCTCTTCCCCGCATTCGTAAGCGCCGGCGCCCGAGTGCGTGTACAGATCGAAATCAAAACCGGTGCCCTGAATGTTCTTGCCCAGATATCCGCGCGCGTAAGCTTCCGCGATGGCGCGATCCACGATATCGATCAAATAGCGATACTCGCCGCGAATATAAATGTAGCCGTGGTGCGCATCGATAGCGCGCCCCGCGATCAGAATTCCTTCGATCAACTGATGCGGATCGTTCTCCATCAGCAGCCGATCCTTGCAGGTGCCCGGCTCGCTTTCGTCCGCGTTGATGATCACGTATTTCGGCTTCGGCGACTTGCGCGGCACGAAGCTCCATTTCATTCCCGCCGGGAATCCCGCACCCCCGCGGCCTCGCAACGCCGAGACTTTCACTTCCTCGATGATCTGCTCGGGCGTCATTTCGATAGCTTTGAAAAAGGCCTTGAACCCGTCGGTGGCCAGGTACGCATCGAGCGACGCGGAATTGGGCAGCCCGAACCGCTTAGTCACAACTTTTACTTCCAGTGGACTGGGATCGTTGTAGAGCATCGTTGCTTATGAGATTGTACGCAGGTCCACGATCAGCTTGTCCAGCTTCTCGGGCGTTACGAAATGATGAAAATCGTAGTTCACTTGAATCGCCGGCGCCCAGCTGCACGCGCCGATGCACTCCACCTCTTCTAACGAAAACCGGCCGTCCTCAGTT
>JBEKHQ010000006.1:0-15636 GCA_050012195.1 Bryobacteraceae bacterium
CTGGTGGCGCCTTCGCCGCCGCAAACCAGCGTCACCTCGTCCGATTCGGGCGCGTGATAGCGATAGGCCTGCGCGCAACCCGTCGCCTGCAGGAATTGCGTCCCGGGCGGCGACGATGCGGATACAAGGTTGAGCGCCTGGGAACTCCAATGCGACGGCATCTGCCTTCCGCCGGACGCCGGATCTTCCGCCGCTCCCACGGCGCCCAGCAGCATCTGCTCGGCCGTAACGCCCAGCATCAGGGTTAGCGCGCGATCGCGATAGTACGGATAAAACCAATCGTGCCCGGCGTGCAGCACCAGTCCGGCCGCCGCTTGCACTGCCTCGTGCCCCGCGCCGCTAATTTGAAAAAAGATCCGGTTCTGCCGCTTCAGCAGGATCTCCCGGTCGTCCAGCCGCCGCGCCATGTACATCGCGCGATAAGCCCGTATCAGGTCTTCCCGCGAAGGTGCGATTTCCACCGAAGCTTCGAAGCTGGTTGGCGTCGCCATCGGTTGTGCAGTCTTCCTCCGTCCTCAGTTTATCAATCGCTTAACGAGTGGGCGGGCATCCGGCCTGCCCCGCCATGATCGTACATAATAGTTATATGAAATCTCTAGTAACCTTCCTGGTCCTCGGGTCGGCATCTCTGTCCGCCGCCGATATCGCGACCGTCGAGGAGATTGTCGCCAAATGCAACGGGGATATCGTTACCAAAGGGGATCTGGATCGGGCGCGCCGCGAGTTCATCGGCGAGCTTCGCCAATCCGGGGTGGCTGGGACGCTGGTGGAACAGCGGCTCGCGGAGAAGCAGAAGGATTTCCTGCGCGATCGCATCGACCAGTTGCTGCTGGTCCAAAAAGCCAAGGATCTCGACGTCAAGGTGGATTCCGACATCGCCAAGCGCGTGGCCGCGATGCAGACCGAGTCGGGAATCGCGGATCCGGACAAGTTTCACGACTGGGTGAAGGAACAAAGCGGACTGTCCTTCGAGGATTTCAAGGACGAAATGAGGAAGTCCTTGCTCACGCAACGGGTCATCCGCGAAGAGGTGAGCGACAAGCTCGCGGTGAAGCACGAAGAGCTGGAGAAATACTATAGCGAGCATAAATCGGAATTCGTGCGCGAGGAGAAATTGTTTGTTCGCGAAATCCTCATTTCAACCGAGGGCAAGGACGACGCGGGCGTCGCCGCTGCCGAGAAAAAGGCCAAGGATTTAGTCGCTCGCGCCCGCCGCGGAGAGCGGTTCGCCGAACTGGCCCGCGATAACTCCGATGCGGTCTCCGCCAAAGGCATGGGCGAGCTTCCGCCGTACACTAAGGGTCAGCTCAGCACGAACCTCGAAGATCAAGTTTGGAATCAGCCGAAGGGTTACGTCACCGACCCCATCCACATCACGAACGGGTTTCTTATTCTGAGAGTGGAGGACCATCAAAAGGCTGGCCAGGCCGAGCTGGCGGCAGTGGAAAGCGAAGTGATGGACAAGGTCTTCGCGCCTCGCATGCAACCCGCGATCCGCGAATATCTCACCAAGCTGCGCGAGCAGGCTTTTCTCCAAATCAAATCGGATTGGATCGACACCGGCGCCGCGCCGGGCAAGGACACCTCCTGGGGCGATGCGCCGACGTTGAAGCCCGAAACGGTTAAGAAAAGCCAAGTATCGAGCAAGATCCATCATAAACGCCTGTTGTGGACCGTTCCAGTTCCGGGGACAACCACCGGTGGTACGAGCAGTTCTCAGTAATTCATGAAACCGCAGTACGTCGTAGACTTTAAGCCGAACCAGACGTTCACCACCACGCTGTTGGTTCACGTCAAGGACATCCGTCAAAAGAAATCGGGCGATCCCTATCTATCCTTGCTGCTCGGCGACCGCACCGGCGAAGTGGACGCCAAGATGTGGGACAACGTCACCGAGGTGATCGACACGTTCGACCGGGACGATTTCGTCAAGGTCAAAGGGCTGCTCCAGATTTTCCAGAACCGGCCGCAATTGACCATCCACAAGATGGCGCGCGTCGCCGATACCGAAGTGGATTTCGCCGACTATTTTCCGGCGTCCGAGCGCGATCCCGAGGAAATGTTCGCCGAACTGCGCGGCATTGTCGTCGGCATGAGCAATCCCCATTTGCGCGCGCTGCTCGAAGCGTTCCTCGATGACGAGCCGCTGGCCCGAAGGTATAAGATCGCGCCGGCCGCCAAGCACGTGCATCATGCTTTCCTGGGCGGCTTGATCGAGCACGTGCTGTCGGTCTGTCATCTGAGCCGCATGACGGCCGAGCACTATCGCTACATCGATCTGGACTTGCTATTGACGGGCGCGGTTTTGCACGACGTCGGCAAAGTGGCCGAGCTGACGTATGACCGCAGCGTCAGCTACAGCACCGAGGGCCAACTGCTGGGCCACATCGTCATCGGACTGCGCATGGTGCACGAAAAGCTCCACGCGCTCCCGGATTTTCCGCCCAAGCTGCGCGTTCTGGTGGAGCACCTGATCGTCAGCCATCACGGCGAGCTGGAATTCGGTTCTCCGAAGACGCCGCTGTTTCCAGAGGCAATGCTGCTGCACCATTTGGATAATCTAGATTCCAAAATGGAGTGCATGCGATCGCTGGTGGCGAAGGACCGGCATGTCGACGGCTGTTGGACCAGTTACAGCCCTACGCTGGATCGTTCCGTTTTGAAGAAGGCGAAGTATCTGGACGAAACGCCGCGCGCGGCCGCGCCCGCCGCAGTTCCCGTCCCGGAACCGGAGCCACAGCCTGTCAAGCCGCAGCATCGAGAACCGCCGCCTCTTCAGCCGGTTCCGTCGGCGTTCGCCGAAAAGTTGCAACAGGCTTGGCGGAAAGATTCCTGAACGCGTACCAGCGGCCGGAAGTCAGCCCTGGCTGAACGCTTGCCTGCCGCGATCGAAGCTCCGCGAAACCAGCACCGCCGTCGCCACCACCGTCAGGCAGCCGATCACGTTGTACCAAAGGAACGAAACGTTCGTGAACAGAGCGGCGGCGAAGATGGCGGCTTCTCCGGCCAGCACTCCAAAAAACGCGCCGTTCGCGCCGACGGTTTTGAAAAAAAACGCCAGCACGAAAACGCCGAGCAGCCCGCCGTAAAACAGCGATCCCACCACATTCACCGCCTCGATAAGCGCGCCGAAGTTCCGGCCGTATTGCGCGAAGGCTACCGCCCAGAACCCCCAAAACAGGGTGGCCACGCGCGACGCCATCAGATAGTGATGGTCCGTTGCGGAACGCCGGATGTGCCGCCGGTAAATATCGATCACGGCGACGGTGGCCAGCGAATTGATTTCGCCCGAGGTGGACGACATGGCCGCCGAGAAGATCACCGCGATAATCAGGCCCACCAGGCCCGCTGGCAGGTACCGCGTTACGAACGACAAGAAGATGTAGTTGGTATCGTGGAAGTCCTTGCCGACCAGTTTTTCGCCGGCCGCGTGCGCGTCGTTCAACTCATGCTCGGCGTTTTGAAATTGGCCGATGCTCGCCGTGCGCGCCTGCCTGTCGCCCGAGCGGTCCGCCGAGATATACCGCTCGGCCGCCTGCTTGCGCCGGGCGAACGCCTGATCGTAGCGTTGTTCGATGGGCGCCAGCCTCGCGTCGCCGCGCAGGTGGCCTAATTCCACGGGCTGAAACAGCACCGGCGGGCGCTCGAAAATAAAAAACACGAATACCATCGCGCCGATGAACAGGATGAAAAACTGCATCGGGATCTTCGCCACGGCGTTGAAGATCAGACTCAGGCGGCTCTGCTCGACGGACTTGCCCGTGAGATAGCGCTGCACTTGGGATTGATCGCAGCCGAAGTAGGCCAAGGCCAGGAACATCCCGCCGATCAATCCGCTCCAAACGTTGTAGCGGTCGTTCCAGTCGAAATGAAACGTGACGGCCTGGAGTTTTCCGGTTGCGCCCGCAAGCGAAACGGCGTCCCGAAAGGACACGCCGCTCGGCAGAAGATGGATGGCCATCACCAAGGCAATCACCAGCCCGCAAAAAATCAACATCATTTGCGGAACGTCGGCCCAGGTGACGGCTTTGATGCCGCCCACCGCGGTGTAGGTGACGATCAGAGCGCCCATGATCACCGCCGTCAGACGGTCCGGCCATCCCAGCACGATCGACAGCACCACCGACGGCGCGTAAAGCGAAAGTCCGGCGGCCAAGCCGCGCTGGATTAGAAAAATTGCGCTTACCAGGGCGCGGGTCTTGGCGTCGAAGCGCTGCTCCAAGTATTCGTAGGCGGTGTAGACCTTGGCCCGAGCGAAGATGGGAACCGCGGTGGCGCACAGAATCACCATCGCCAGCGGCAATCCAAAGTAAAACTGTACGAAGCGCATGCCGTCGGTGTAGCTTTGACCGGTGGTGGAGATGAATGTGATAGCGCTGGCTTGGGTGGCCATGATGGAAAGTCCCATGGCATACCACGGCATGGTTTTGCCGGCCAGCAGGAACTTGTTCACGGTGCTGCTCCCGCGGCCGCGATAAAGTCCGTAGCTGACGATGAAGGCCAGCCACGAACACATCACCACCCAATCGAGCGGCCTCATGGACGGACGGCCCGCGAGAAGAAATAGAAGCCCGCGATGAGGCACGCCAGGTAGCAGATCACGAACACGTACACGTTGCGCCAGCTACCGAGAAAAGGCGGCTGTTCTTCGGGGCTCCCCACCGGCGGGCGCTTGCCAGCTTTGCTCACAGCGTCTTTCCGGCGCTCAGCAGATTTGCGAAAATGCGGAACGCGCCGGGAACTCCCGCCGGAAGCTCGCGGAACCAGGAAAACGCGGTGAACACATACGCGCCTTTTCCGTAGCGCGTGTACAACGTGCCGCCCAGAAGCGGCTTCTCGCCGGGATCGTGGGTTTCAAACAGCGGCTGGTAGTGCGCGTCCCATTGCGAAGCGAAATTGAGGCCGCGCTCTTGCACCCAGCCTTCGAAATCCCGTGCGGTAATCTCGTTCGGCTGGTGCAGCAGCGGGCTCGCGGGGTTCGGAAACTTCACCGGAGCGTCCTCCATCGTTACGCGGTCGCGCCCGGTGACGAGGGAATACGGACCGATGTGATCGAGCGCCGAAGGTTCGCTCTCGCCGCCGCGCCCCGGACCAGGCGCGGGGCCGCCTTCGAAGGCGTTATACTGCACCACTAGCGTGCCGCCGTTTTGAACGTACTCCAGCAATCGTTCCTGGTTGCCGCGCAGGTCGGCGCGAGTGTTGTACGCGCGCACACCCGTCACGATGGCGTCGAAGCGCCGCAGGTCGCCGCGCGCTAGATCGCCGGCGCCGAGCGGCGTTACTTCCGCGCCCATCTGTCGCAGTGCAGCCGGCTCTTCATCGCCCGCGCCCATCACGTATCCGACAGTCTTCGCAAGAAGGCGAACATCGCTTCTCACCAATTGCGTCCTGGCGGGGCGAAACAGCACCTGCGGAGGGATGTGCGGATAGCTGATGGTCTCCATTCCAACCGCCACCGTTTGATCGCCCACCTTGGCTTTCGCGTCCAGAACGCCTTTCGTATCCTGCGCGGTCGGAGTGACGCGAAACGACAGCGGCGACTCCTGCCCGATCATCGACAATCGAAAGCCGTGCGACTCCGCGGCCACGCGCCACCCGGCGGGCGCTTCAAGCAGGACCGCGCCCTCCGCTCGCGGAACGTTCGCCAGGACTTGCAACTCCACGCTCTTTGCCGACCCGTTGGGAAACAAAACCGCCGCCTCGGACCACTGCAGCGCCACAGGTGGTTCGACCACAAGCGCCCGTGTCAATTCGCCTTGCGCGCGTTCCACGTAGCGATAGATCACCGGTCGCTCGATTTCCAACAAACTGTTCTCCACCGATAAGTGAAAATGAGCGCGCAGCAGCGGAGGGTTCTCCGGAAGTCCGATTAGGGTCTGATCGGACACCGTGTAGGTATCGCCTTGCTTGGGTTCGCGCAGCCAATAGGGCTGCGATAGCGCTTGCGTTTTGGCAACCGTTATCTCGAGCGCATAAACTTTCGGAGTGTTGAAAGGTAGCGCGTCGCCGGAATCGTTCGCCGAGCTTTGCGCGATGCCGTCCACATCGATCGAATCTACTTTCGCCGCCAGCCGTTCGCGATTCAGCGCCGTCGCGCTCAGCTTCAGCGTTCCGCCCGGAACCACGGCGAACTTATCCGCCGCGGCGTCCAGCCAAAGTCCCGCGCAGAGGGCGATGGCTTCTCCAACTTCGCGCCGTTTCAAATCCACCAGCGGCTGGTGCAATCCGGCCATTAATTTTTGAGCGGCGATCAGCGCTGGAACGCTCTTGGTCTGATCGGCGGCATCGAAAGCGCGCGCGGCTTCTCCCAGCGCATGGCCTATCGCCGCGCCGCCGGGGAATCGATTCCACGTGGTGTCGATTCCATCAAACAAATCGCGCGCCGCCGGCTCGCCCGCTACGGGCATCAGGTAATTTTTGTTGGAACCCTTTCGTTCCGCGGCGCCCATGCCCTGGCTGCGATGCATGCTGCGCGACATCCCGGCGATTTCGGTGTAGGAATGTCCCAGCACCGGGTCGTAGTCGCCCGCGTCCACCACGATCTTATTGGGCTCTTTCTCGAGTTCCTTCTCCTGCTCGGGCGTGAACGCGAATGCGTTCCATATCACCCGCCGCGTTTGCCAAGGTTCCACCCAACGCAATTGTTCCGGGAATCGCTTCGGATCGGCGGCCGCCGAAAACGCCTCCTTGCCGAGCATGGCCGAAGCCTGGTGCTGGCCGTGGCCGTCGCGTGGCGTCCCGGTGAAGCGCAGAACGATCACGTCCGGGCGAAAGCGGCGAACCACCCAGACCACGTCGCTCAGGATTTTTTCGCGGCCCCATTTCTCAAAGGCTTCTTGCGGCGTCTTGGTGAAACCAAAATCGATGGCGCGAGTGAAGAACTGCTCCGCGCCGTCGATCCTGCGCGCAGCCAGCAACTCTTCGGTGCGGATCAATCCGAGCTCGTCGCCCTGCTCGGGGCCAAGCAGATTCTGGCCGCCCTCGCCGCGCGTCAACGAAAGATAGCCGGTCCGAACTTTGCGCCCGCGCGCGAGATAGGCGAGCAGCGCCGTGTTCTCGTCATCCGGATGGGCGGCGATCATCAGGACGCTCCCAACCACGTTCAGCCGATCCAGCGCCAGTTTGGCCTCGGCCGCGCCCGAGAGTTCCCGTTGGGGCCAACCTGTTGTAATATATATTACAAAGAGAAATATCGACGGCCAGATCAATCTGGGCCATGGTTTGCGTCGATATACGGTAGGCGCCACGTACATTAAACATGATACGTGACGCGGGAGGCATCGCAAATGGACGCCGTCGAAATGAAACCGGCGCAGGGTTGGTGGCGAACGGCGCGTGGTTGGTTGCGCGGCGGGTTGGAACGAAGACGAAGCGGTCGTCGCATCGGGCTAGCGCTTGGTGGTGGCTTCGCGCGCGGAATCGCTCACATCGGCGTATTGCGCGCCCTGGAGAAGAACAACATTCCGATCGGAGCGATTTCCGGAGTCAGCGCCGGCGCGATGGTCGCGGCTGCGTGGGCCAGCGGATCTTCGGCCGACGACATCCAGAAAGTCGCCCTCTCGATGAAGTTTCGCGACGTGGCGCGCTGGACCTTGAATCTGCGCGGCCTGGCGGGTAGCGATCGCATGATCACCTTCCTGGCGCGGTTGCTCAAGGCCAACCAATTCGAGCAGATGCGGATTCCCCTGGCGATTGTCGCCACCGACCTGGTGCGCGGAAAACCGGTCAGCTTCCACGGCCAAGGGGATGTCGTTTTTCCGATCCGGGCCAGTTGCGCCTATCCGGGATTATTTGCCCCGTTGCGATACCAGGGACGGCTGCTGGTAGACGGCTTCGTTTCCATGGAAGTGCCCGCCGAGCCGCTGTTGCAGTTGGGCGCGGACCACGTGATTTCGGTCGCGATTCCGAATAGCGACGGCATCGAGGATTACGGCAATATGTTTTCGGTGGTGAGCCGCTGTTTTCAAGTGATGAGCGCTCGAACCGAAACCACTTGGCGGCGTTACTCCGACGTCGTAATCGCTCCGCCGGTAGCCGACATGAAATGGGATTCGTTCACCAGCGCCAACAAGCTTATCGAATTGGGAGAGCAGGCGGCGATGGCCGCGCTGCCGACGATCCGTAAGTGGCTGCCGGCGGCGGATCCGTCGCTCGAGCCCAAAACGAAGTCGTTGCCTGTCACCGCGTAGCGAGACGACCACTGGATACAATCAAAATTCATGAGTGAAATTTCAGCAGTGCCTCAAATCCGCGTTCTGGTGGCGGATGACGAAGAGAACCAACGGGCGGGTTTGGCGAAAATGATTCAGTCCTGGGGCATGACCGTGTATACCGCCGCGGACGGACAGGAAGCTCTGGAAAAGCTGGGGCAAACGCCGGTCCACGTCCTGGTGACGGATCTGATGATGCCGCGCCTGGACGGGTTCGAGCTTTTGAAGCGGCTGGCGGCGCAAGGTGCGATGCCGCCCACCATCGTCCTGACGGCTTTTGGAAATATCGAGACCGCGGTCCAGACCATTCACGATCTGGGAGCGTTTTGGTTTCTGGAGAAGCCGATTCAACCCAGCGTCCTGAAGGTTCTGCTCGAGCGCGCCGCAACGCAGAGCCGTCTTTCGGAAGAAGCGGAGAGTTTGCAACGCCGGCTCATCTACCAGGGCGTGCTGGTGGATCTGGTGGGCGCCTGCGCCGCGATGCAGCAGGTATTCTCCATGATCCAGCAGGTGGCGCCTTCCAAGGCGGCGGTTCTGGTGGTCGGTGAAAGCGGGACCGGCAAGGAACTGGTGGCTCGCGCGATTCATCATCTCAGTCCGCGCCGCTCCGGACCGTTTGTCGCGATCAACTGCGCCGCGCTGCCGGAAACATTGATGGAGAGCGAGCTGTTCGGCCACGAAAAGGGCGCATTCACGGGCGCGGTGGAGCGGCGAGCCGGATGCTTTGAACTAGCGCAGCATGGCACTTTGCTGTTAGACGAACTGGCGGAAATGCAAGTCGGCACGCAAGCCAAGCTGCTGCGGGTGCTCGAAGATTCCTGCGTTCGCCGGCTAGGCGGAAAGACCGAGACCCCTGTGGATGTCCGGGTGATCGCTTCCACTAACAAAGTGATCGAAGACGCGCTGAAGAAAGGCGAGCTGAGGGAGGATCTGTACTATCGTTTGAACGTGTTTCAAATCGCGCTCCCGCCGCTGCGCCAGCGCCAAGGCGATATTCCGCAGCTTAGCGCCGCGCTGATCGACATGCTCAACCACAAACACGAAACCCGGGTGACGGACGTGCATCCATCCGTTATAGAGCAGTTCGAGCGGTATTCCTGGCCCGGAAACGTCCGCGAGCTGCGCAACGTTTTGGAACGGGCCGTGATCGTGGCCGGAGAAGGAACCATAACGGCGCATCATCTGCCGCACGATTTCGGCGTTCCCGCCGGCTCGCGCCCGGCGCCGCAGGTGTTGGAGCCGGACGCCGTGCGGTTGACGGTGGGCACCACGGTGGGCGAGGCCGAAAAGGCTCTCATTCAAGTTACGCTGCAACACACCAGGAACAATAAAACCCGAGCCGCGGAGATTCTGGGCATCAGTCTGAAGACGCTCTTCAATAAACTGAAGGAATATGGCGCGGCTGAGGCCGAAGCCGGATCGGGTATGTAAATGTCTTTGAAAGCCAGGCTGCGGATCGCGATCGTGGTCCTGGTGACGTTGGTCGTCGTCGCGATGTCCGCGCTGTACCTGTACGACTTCACGCGGCTGTCATTCCGTTCGGCTTTCGACCGCGCCGACGTGGTCGCCGATGAAGTGAATGGAACCCTCCTGACCAGATTGAACAGGCCCGGCGCCACGCCTCCGGGGGCTTCCGTCGATCAATTGAAGGAGAGTTGGACGGCCGTCATCCGCGCCGATCCGAACGTCACGGCCATGTTGAACCGCATGCTCGCGAACGCCAAGCTGGTGCTGGCCATCCGGGTCACGGACGAGAACGGGAAGGTTCTGGCCGCCTCGGATCCCAAGTTCATAGGCACAACGCCGCCGGCAGCCCAGTATTTCAGCGATCTCCAGAAGGATTTTTGGCTCGCGAACCTCTGGCGTTTGCTGAAACGCAGCGAGGACTATGGCGCCACCCGGACTCTCGGCGTCCAGAATCGAAGCTTGTTCAAGGTGCAGGTCGTCATCCGGTCGGACTTTGTGAGAAACGATGTCGAACCGGCGCTCGCGAATCTCGCGGCGGCGTTCGCGTCCGCCTTGGTCATTGGGATTTTTCTTGCCTCCGTGCTGCCGAACATAGTTCTCAATCCGCTGGGGCGCATGAGCCAAACCATCGACGCCATTCTTTCCGGCCGCTTCGAGGCGCCGGCATCCCAACGGGAAACGCCCGAGTTCGCCGATGTGCAATCCAAGCTCCACGTTCTGGGCGTACAGTTCCGCGGAGCGAAGCAGGATGCGCTCGAATTGCGCAGTAATATCGAACAGTTGTTGCAACGGATCGAGGAGGCGGTCCTGCTTTTCGATCCGAACGGCAAGCTCATCATGGCCGGCGAGCCGGCCGAGCGCTTACTGGGGATAAGTCACTCCGCAATGACCGGCCGGGGAGTGGATGAGCTGTTTCCCGCATCCACGGCGCTGGGTCCGATCGCAATCGCGGTGCGCGAGCGGCGCGCGGTGCGAGACCAGCCAGTCAGCATCGCGCGCGATGGCGCCGGCCCGTTGAAGCTTGTCGCCAGCGTTCAACCGCTCCACAAGGGTCCGGGGGAAGAAGCGATCGGCACACTGATTACGCTGAGAGACGTCGAGAGCCGACGGCAACTGGAGCGGCAGTTGGACTTATCTTCCAGACTGGCGGCTCTCAGCCGCCTCACCAGCGGAGTCGCTCACGAAATCAAGAACCCGCTCAATGCGATGGCCCTCCAGCTCGAGGTGCTGAAGAACAGACTGGGCGGTCAGGAGCCCGAGGTGGACGTCATCGCCAGCGAGATCCGCAGGCTGGATAGGGTGGTCAAGACATTTCTGAACTTCAACCAGCCGATCGACCTTCGTTCCCAGCCGATCGACCTCAGTCGCCTGGTGGAGCAAGTTCTCGCTCTGGTCGCACCCGAGGCGCAAACCAAGCACATTGAGATCGAAGCAGCTTTACCGGCTAGAATGATGATCAACGGCGATGCCGATCTGCTGACGCAGGCGATTTTGAATATCGTGAACAATGGAATCGAGGCGATGCGCGACGGCGGAAAGCTGACGGTCCGCACCACCTGGGATGGCGAAGATTGCCAGCTCACCATCGCCGACGCGGGTCCCGGCATCGCACCCAAAATTCAGGATCGCGTTTTCAATCTGTATTTCACCACCAAGGAAAACGGGTCGGGCATTGGTTTAGCAACCACGTTTCGCGTGGTACAGATGCACAGCGGCACCATCGACTTTGTCAGCGAGCTCGGCAAAGGCACCACGTTCCGGCTGCGTTTTCCGGGAATGGTAGACTACCGTGGTAACGCGTTTTCCGCGATTGGTGACTCTTGACGTTTCCCCCCCGCCATGGCCTCCGCAGTTTACCGAGCGTCTTGACGCTCGCCGTCGTACTGGTTGTCTCGGAATCGTCGTGCCGGAACAAGCGGGTCGCCAGCCCCACGCCGCCGCTGCCCGCTCCCGCGGTGACCACGACTTCCGAACAGGCACCCCAGCCATCTGCGGCGCCCGAAGCCACGCCTACTACGGCGCCCTTGGCCTCGCCAACGCCACCGCCCGCGGCCTCGCCTACTCCACCGCCTCCTTCGCTCCAGCCTACAACGCCGCCCGCGCCCCAGCGTCCCACGCGCCCGGCCAGCCCCGCGCCGGCTCCGGCGGGTCCATCAACTCCGGCGCCGCCGCCACAAGCTCCCGCGCCGCAACTCGCGCCCATGTTAACGCCGGATCAGCAGCGGCAACTGAACACCGAGATCGATCAGAGCCTTGATCGCACGCAAGCTAGCCTACGATCCATCGGCAACCGGCAGTTGACGCAGCAACAGCAATCCGATGTGGATGAAATTCGCAATTTCGTTCGGCAGGCTCAGGCTACCCGCGGCGCCGATTTGGCGGCGGCCAAGCGTCTGGCGGATCGCGCGGAAGTGCTGGCGCGGAACCTGGAAAAAAGCCTGCGCTAGAATTTGGGGGCGAAGGAAGGGAACCCGCGCCTGCCGCGGCGATTCGTCACCGCCGCGGCCACGGGTCTTAGAGTCGGAGATTACTACCGAGCGGAGGGAGGGTTCGACGAGGACTGCGCGGTGGCCGTGGTCTGGCCGTTTAGATCCAGTTGGTAGATCTTCACGTCCACGCGGCGATTCTCTTTACGGGCTTCACGCGTTTTGTTGTCCGCCTCGGGGAAGTCGCTTCCCACACCCAATACCCGGATCGAGCGGAGCGGAATGTTGTGCTCCACGGCGAGATAATGCACGACCGCATCGGCGCGCTTGCGGCTGAGTTCGCGGTTGTAGGCTTGGTTGCCGGTGTGATCCGCGTACCCTTCCACCTCAATGAGATAGTTCTTCATGCCGCCGACCTTCTGAACGGTGTCGTCCAGTTTCGCGACCTCATCTTTCGATAAAGCACTTTTGTTCAAGCCGAAGTGCACCTGTTCGGTAGTGACCAGCTTGTAGTTGTCGAGATTCTGGAAGGACGTATCCAGCCGAGTTACGCCCTGTTGAGCCTGCTGGGCCAGAGAGTTTGCCGAGTCGGCGCGCTGGGCGGCCTCCGCGGCGGCGCTGTTGGCTTTCGCGGCAGCTTCCGCGGCTTCAGCGGCCTTCTTGCCGGCATCCGTCGCCTTCTCGTCAGCCGTAGCCACTTGACGATCCAGATCTCCGATCGATTGCTTGTTCTCGTCCGTCTGCTTTTGCAGCGTCACAACCTGGCTCTGCGTTTGGTTCACTTGATTTTGTACCGGTGCGATCGCTTCGCGGACGTGCTTCTTGGTAGCGCAACCCACGCTGGCAACCGATAGTACTGATAGAACTGCCAGGAAGACTGGGGCGTAACGAATTGACATTTGTAGCGTTCTCCTCTCGATCCACAATAGCATGTTCGAAACCGAAGATGTAAACGTTACCAGGAAAGGGGTTAGCACCGGCTATCAAGTTAGCGTTCGTGTAAAACTTGCCGATCCCACGCATGTTTGACACGTTTTGTTTTGTAATCTAAATTTCATACGCGCCTTTGGTACCGTGCGGTAAATTGAATGAACGTGCAAAGCTACGACCTAATAGTAATCGGATCCGGTCCCGCCGGACAGCGCGCCGCGATCCAGGGCGCCAAAATGGGGAAAAGTGTGGCTCTCATTGAGCGCCGCGATGTGGTGGGAGGCGTGTGCGTCTCGACTGGTACTATTCCCAGTAAAACTATCCGCGAGGCAGTACTACATCTCTCTGGCTACAACTACCAGAACGTTTACGGCGTCAACTATCGCGTCAAAGAGAAGATCACAATGCAGGACTTGGCCTTCCGGGTCCAGCACGTGATCAAGACCGAGGTCGACGTGATTCAGGCGCAACTATCCCGCAATAATGTCGAGTTGATTAGCGGCGTTGCGACGTTCATCGATCCGCACACGCTGCGGGTGGTGACCGCGCGCGGCGAAGAAACGTGTCACGCCGAAGTGGTCGTGGTTGCCACCGGCACCAAGCCGGCGGATTCTCCGACGGTGCGAATCAACGGGCGAAACATTATCGACAGCGATCAAATCCTGCAGATGCCGGAGCTCCCCCGGACTTTGATGGTGGTGGGCGGCGGGGTGATCGGCGTGGAATACACGTGCATGTTCGCGACCCTGGGCGTGCGAGTGATCCTGGTGGAGAAACGGCCGCGCCTGCTGGAATTCGCCGACGCGGAAATGGTGGAGGCGTTGTCCTACAATTTGCGCGACCGCCGCGTCACGCTGCGATTGAACGAGGCAGTGGCCAGCGTGGAAGAGATGCCCGACGGATCCGTGGTGGCGAACATGGAGAGCAAAAAGAGACTGAGCGCCGACGCGCTGCTCTACGCCGTGGGGCGCCAAGGCAACATCGACGAACTGAATCTTCCGGCGGCCGGCGTGGAATCGGATTCGCGCGGGCGCATTAAGGTGGACAAAGAATACCGCACCGCGCAGCCGCATATCTTCGCGGTGGGCGACGTGATCGGTTTTCCCAGCCTGGCGTCGGTTTCGATGGAACAGGGCCGCATCGCCACCGCGCACGCGTTCGGCAAGGATCTGATTTCGAATCCGGACAGTTACCCCTACGGCATTTATACGATTCCGGAGATCTCCTTCACCGGAAAAACCGAGGAACAGCTCACCGACGACGACGTTCCCTACGAAGTGGGTGTGGCGTATTATCGCGAGATCGCGCGCGGCCAGATTCGCGGCGATACCACCGGGCGGTTAAAATTGATATTCCATCGTGAAACAAAGGCCTTGCTGGGCGTCCATATTATCGGCGAGGGCGCGGCGGAGTTGCTGCACATCGGCCAGGCGGTGATGATCCTGGGCGGCACGATGGACTATTTTGTCGAAACGGTTTTCAACTATCCAACGCTGGCGGAGTGTTACAAAGCGGCGGCGTTTAACGGGCTGAATAAACTGGCGAAGTTCTGACGGATTGGCGGGGGCGTTTGGCAGTTTGAATCAAGCGGGCAGCGCTCAGTAGAAGCCGGTCTTACTCGCTCGTGCTAACGCGGGTAGCGACCCACGGCGGCCAGCAGCCGCCGCTCAACGACTCGTTTGTCGAGGTTGAGCTTGAGTAGTCGCGCCGTCGCCTTCCCTTCAGCCGTGAGTGGTTCGATTAAGGTCCCTCGAAGTGCGAAGTGATCGCCCCAGCGCTGCCGCCGCGGGTGGAAGAGACTCACAAACGCGCCGCTCTGAGTGTCGAGCGAACCGACATCGCTCCCCTTCCAGGCGTTGCATCGAAGACACGCATACGCAAGGTTGTCGGAATCCGATAGCCCGCCATGTTTGCGGCTGACGATGTGGTCTATTTGATGCGGCGAATACGAATCGTCTTCATGCAGGAGGCAATACTCACATCGGTTGGCGGCTCGTTCTGCGACGAATCGCCGCAGCGACTCACTTACGTCACTGCCCAAGCTGGGTGTGCTGACGTGCCCGCGCCTTTGCCATGATCATGATGTGCTCAAGCTGCAGGTAGTCTTCGAGTTCAGATTCGTCTTCGGCGGAGATAGTGCCTTCCTGGGAGCGCTCGACCAACTCCGCCACGCGTTGCTGGACGCTATCGGAAGGATGAAACGCGACCACCGCCTCTGGAGTGGTGCCGGCCGCAATGAAATCTATAATCTCATCGTAGGACTTAGTTGTGTTCATTGTTTTTCCTGTCCCGACTGTTCAAGCATACCGCCAAAACGCTCCCCGGCGGCTGGAACGCGGTCGCCCGACACGTCAACCGAATCTCACTATGCCGTCAGTTTCCCGGCGACTTGAGCCACCCTGCGCCCCTGATACCGCGCGACGGCGAGCTCGTCTTCGTTCGGAGGCGAGGCTGGATTGCCGGCCACGTGCGATGCGCCGTAGGGAGTTCCCGCCCTGAACAACGCCGGGTCTCCATAGCCGGTCGGCACGATGATAAAGCCCAGGTGCGCGAGCGGATTGTACAACGAAAGGATCGTGCTTTCGTTGCCGCCATGTGGTGAC
>JBEKHQ010000007.1:0-15118 GCA_050012195.1 Bryobacteraceae bacterium
CGCGCACCCCGGTAAGCAACTGTTGTTAACCGGCATGGATACCGATCAATTCTTCGCCGGTTTCGCGGATCAGCCGTTTGAGGATTATCGCATGCACAACGTTCATCTAGCTCCCGGCGCCGATCGGGCCATCGAAAATGGCGGGCGCAGAGCGCTATTGTTCCTCTTGCCGTTGCCGGAAGTCCACGATCTGCTCGCCTCCGGGCAAGCCGTGATTCTGGACGTTTCCGGCGGCCACGTGCATGAGGCGATCTTACCGGAGCACTGAGCCGCGGTTGTTATACTCACTAGGAAGCCTGCAACAGGCAGGAGGCCAAGCGAGATTGAAGGCAATTGTCACGGGTTCCGGCGGGCTGATTGGCTCCGGTTGTTCGGAATTGTTATGCCAGTCAGGCTGGCAGGTCGCCGGTATCGACAACGATATGCGGCGGCACTTCTTCGGCGCGGCCGCCTCTACCGCATCGATGGTTCGGAATCTGCTGGCAACCTACCCCGGCTACCGCCATTTCGCGTTGGACGTCCGCGACCGCGCCAGCATCCAGGACCTGATCAAGGAGGAGCGCCCCGACCTCATCATTCATACTGCGGCGCAACCCTCGCACGACCGCGCTGACGCCATCCCGTTCGAGGACTTCGAGACAAACGCTGTAGGCACGCTGAACTTGTTGGTAGCGGCGAAGGAGTACTGCCGCGATAGTCCGTTTTGCTTCACCAGCACAAATAAAGTCTACGGCGACCGGCCCAATTTAGTGCCGCTAAAGGAATTGGAGTCTCGCTTCGATTACGCCGACGGTCGACCGGGCATCGATGAAAACATGTCCATCGATCAGTGCCTGCATTCGCTGTTTGGCGCCTCCAAAGTCAGTGCGGACATTCTCTGTCAGGAGTTCGGGCGCTACTACGATATGCCGGTCGGCATCTTTCGGTGCGGCTGCTTGACTGGCCCTCAACACGCGGCCGTGGAATTGCACGGTTATCTGGCTTATATCGTCCAGTGCGCCATCGTCGGGCGCGAGTACAAGATCTTCGGCTTCAAGGGGAAACAGGTGCGTGACCAGATCCACACTCGCGATGTCGCTGCGCTGTTTCTCGAATTCTTCCGGAATCCCCGGCGGGGTGAAGTCTACAATCTCGGCGGCGGCCGGGAGAACAGTCTCTCGATCCTCGAGACCATCCAGGCGCTTAACCAGCGCGGCCTGCCCCTCCGCTACGGTTATGACGAGCGGAACCGCACCGGCGATCACATCTGCTACATCACCGATTTAGGAAAGGTTCGCGCGCATTTTCCAGGATGGACGATCGAGTACAACGTAGCGGCCATCCTGGACCAGATGATCGAGAGGCGCGCCGCACTGGTTCGGGCATGAAGCTTTCAATTGTTATCCCGGCGAAGAACGAGGAAGGGTCCATTGCCGCCACTCTCGGTGATATCACGGACACGCTTAGCGCCCAACACATCGTTTTCGAGGTCGTCGTGGTGGACGATCACAGCACCGATGCCACGGCGCGCATCGTGGAGGATATGGCCGCGCGTCAGCCTGGAATTCTGCTGGTGCCGAACCCCGATCGGACGGGCTATGGAATGGCCGTGCGCGCCGGTCTGCGGCGGTTTTCCGGTGACGCCGTGGCCATCATGATGGCGGACGGCTCCGACGACGCCGCGGACTTGGTGCGCTACTGGCAGGCACTGAATGAGGGCGCGGATTGCGCCTTCGGCTCGCGCTTCATCCGCGGAGGGCGCGTGGTGGACTATCCGACGCACAAGCTGGTCCTCAACCGCTTCGCCAATCTTTTCATCCGCGCGCTATTCGGATTGCACTACAACGACGTCACCAACGCCTTCAAGTGTTACCGCCGCGCGGTAATCGAAGGAATGCAGCCCCTTATATCGCGACACTTTAATCTCACCGTCGAGATGCCGCTTAAAGCCATCGTGCGCGGGTATTCCTACGCGGTCCTGCCCATCGCTTGGACCAATCGGCAGACCGGTATATCCAAACTCAAGATCAAGGAGATGGGCAGCCGATACCTGTTCATCGTGCTGTACCTTTGGCTCGAGAAGCATCTTTCCCGCGGGGATTACCGGCGCGAAGCGCAGCCTGAACGCGCCCGACACCATCATGTATGAGCATGTATGAAACGGTCCTCGTTACTGGAGGCGCCGGTTTCATCGGTTCGCATCTGGCGATTGGACTTAAGACCAAGTTCCCCGACTCGCACGTCATCGCATTCGACAACCTGAAGCGGCGCGGCTCGGAACTGAACCTAGGCCGTCTGCGCGACGCGGGCGTACGATTCGTTCACGGGGACGTGCGCTGCGCCGAAGATCTGTCATCGCTCTCCCGAGCTCCTCAATTGGTGGTCGAGTGTTCGGCCGAGCCTTCCGCGCAAGCTGGATACGGCGAATCCCCGGAGTATCTGATCAACACAAATCTGGTCGGTTGCATCAACTGCCTGGAAATCTGCCGTCGCCATCGGGCAGACTTTCTCTTCCTTTCGAGCAGCCGCGTTTATCCGTACGTTCTTCTCAACCGCATGAAGATAATTGAAGACGCCACGCGATTCCGCCCTACGGCCGGCGAGACCCTGCCGGGCGTTTCCGACTGGGGCATCTCGGAGGACTTTTCGCTGCGGGGAGCCCGAACGCTCTATGGCGCCTCTAAACTCGCGTCCGAATTGTTGATCGAGGAATATGCGGATGCCTATGGCGTTCGGACCATCATAAATCGCTGCGGTCTGGTTACCGGGCCCGGCCAAATGGCCAAGTTGGATCAGGGCGTCTTTGGATTGTGGATGGCGGCGCATCACTTTCAACTGCCACTCCGCTACATTGGCTTCGGCGGCCAGGGCAAGCAGGTCCGCGATTTCCTGCACGTCGAGGATCTAAAGGATCTGATTCTGCTCCAAATCGAATCCTTCGACCGGTACGCAGGTGAGATCTTCAACGCCGGAGGAGGTCCCCAGTTCAGCCTCTCGTTGCGAGAATGCACCGCCCTATGCCGCGAAATCACCGGCAACGTGATCCCTCTGGGAGAAGACCGCGAAACCCGCCGCGGCGATGTGAAGCTCTATGTGACCGACTACCGCCGCATCTCGGAGCTTAGCGGATGGCGTCCGATTCGCGACGCCCGAGCCACCCTGGGCGACATCCACGCTTGGATGTCTAAAGAAACTGCAACCCTGGAACCGCTATTCACCAACCGCTGATGGAATCCGTTCCTAGCGCCCTCTGAAATTCGCCGGCCGTTTCTCCAGGAACGCCTGCACGCCTTCCCGATGGTCCTCCGTTTGGCCGCAGCGGAGATGCGTCTCCGGTTCGCGGTCGAGCATGGTGCGGAAGTCGACCGTCGTTGCCAGATTCACGTTGGCCTTCATGTAGCGATAGCTCACCAGCGGTCCGGCGGCCAGCCGCGCCGCGAGTTCGCGAGTCTGGGCCGCGAGCGTCTCAGGCGGGACAACCAGATTCAACAGGCCCAGGCGAAGGGCCTGCGCCGCATCGAACGGCTCGGCGAAGAACAGCAGTTCCTTGGCTTTCGGCGCGCCCGCGTACTGGGTCAGCAGCCAGGTGACGCCGAAGTCGCCGCCGAATCCAACTTTGGCGTAGGCGGTTCCGAATTTCGCTTGATCCGACGCAATGCGCAAATCACAGGCCAGGCACACGCCCAACCCCGCGCCCATGGCGAATCCATTCACGCTGGCGATGGTCACCTTGGGCATTTGATAGAGCAACGCGGATAGACGCTGGGCGCGGCGAAGCCAATCGATGCGCTCTTCCAGCGGCCGCGGCGCGGCGTTCTCCTGCGACATTCCGCCGATGTCGCCGCCGGCGCTGAACGCCCGCCCGGCGCCGGTCACCACCACCACGGCAACATTGGGATCTTCCTCCCAGCGCGTGAGCGTCTCAATCGATTTCGTCAGCAGCTCCGGACTCAGGGCGTTCATGCGGTCCGGCCGATTGAAGGTCAAAGTCGCAATGCGTTCTTCAACCGATGTAAGGATTACGTCTTCGGGCATGGAACTTAGGATATCGCGTATGCGTAGGACACTATGGTAGATTTGAAGGAAAGAGGAGATTCATTATGATCAGATCCGCGCTCGGGACGCTCGGGCTCGCATGTTTGGCTAGTTGTGTCATCTGGGCTGGCGAGCCGACAGCGGCTCCTCCGACGTTTACGAAAGACGTCGCGCCTATTCTTTATAAGAATTGCGCGAGCTGCCATCGCACGGGCGAGATCGCTCCGATGTCGCTGCTCACTTACGAACAGGCGCGGCCGTGGGCTAAGTCGATTCGCGAGAAGGTCTCGCAAGGCCAGATGCCGCCTTGGCATGCCGCTAACCCGAGGGGTACGTTCTCGAACGATCGCCGATTGAGCGACGTCGAAAAGACTACGCTCATCCGTTGGACCGAAGCCGGTGCTCCGCAGGGCGACCCGAAGGACCTGCCGCCTCAACCGAAATTCACGGAAGGCTGGGAGATCGGGACTCCCGACGCGGTGCTGAGCATGACGAAGACCTTCAAGGTGACCGCCAGCGGCACGATTGCGTATCAGTATTTCACCATCCCGACGAATTTTACGGAAGACAAGTGGGTGCAGGCCATCGAAGTCCGGCCTGGCACGCGTAGCGTTGTTCATCACATTCTTGTGTTCGTTCGCGAGAAGGGTAAGCAGCCCGCTCCGCCGGCTTTCAAGGCGGTTATACCGAAGCTGCCGCCATCTCCGGACGGTAAAGACGACCAAAATCAACTCGGGCCGGGCACGCTCATCGCCACCACAGCTCCGGGCACGAACGCGATGATCTACGAACCGGGACAGGCCATGCGCGTTCCAGCGGGCTCACAGTTGGTCTTACAGGTGCACTACACGGCCAACGGCAAGGAAGCTACCGACCAGAGTAGCGTCGGCATGATCTTCGCCAAAGAGCCGCCGAAGCAGGAGATTCACAACAGCGCGTTCCTGAATTTTATGTTGAAGCTGCCTCCCGGCTCCGACAACCAGGCAGTGGATTCGGCAATCGAGTTCACCGACGACGTTCACATCACCGCACTTTTCCCGCATACTCACCTGCGTGGCAAGAGCTGGGAATACCGGCTGATTTCCCCCGACGGCAGCTCCGATGTTGTTCTGGCAGTTCCGAAGTACGATTTCAACTGGCAGACCTACTACGTCTTCACCACACCGCTTGCGGTGACGAAAGGATCGCGACTGGAGGCCACCGCGCACTACGACAATTCGGTGAACAACCTATCGAACCCCGATCCCAAGTCGGAAGTGCGCTGGGGCGACCAGACCTGGCAGGAAATGCAGTATTCCGGGATCACTTACTACGTAGATCATCCGGCGAGCAAGGAAACCGCGCAGAAGTAACTAATCGCCCGCTGCGGCCCTCTTCGCCATGGCGGGCATACCTAAGGCGCGTAGGACTTCAGCCTGGATCGGCGCGGTGTGGTTGTTGATTGCAATTGCGCCGTAATCTGGTCCGCATATGGTTCGCAATGGGCGCTTTCCCGCCGGAATATTCACCAGCTTAGCGATCGCGTCGGCGACGTCCTGCGGTTTGGTGCTCTGCTCGGAAGCAAAGAATTTCGAGAAAGTGTCCGCGAATATCGTCCGGATCTCTGAGATGCTTCCATAACCCTCCGCGCGAGAGCTATCGGCTGGCCCGGGGCTGTTGGCCAGGAGGTTGGTGGGGAAAGGTCCCGGTTCAACGATCACTGATTCGACACCGAGTTCGCTCAGTTCGTAGTGCAGCACTTCGGCGTAGGCCTCCAGAGCGAATTTGCTGGCGCCGTAGAAGGCGCAAGCGGGGAACAGCACCCGGCCCACAATCGAGGTGACGTGAACGATCAGCCCTTGTCCGCGCTGCCGCATATGCGGAAGTACGGCCCGGCACATCCGAACGGGACCGAGAAAGTTCACGTCCATCTGCTGCTGAACCTGAGCGTCGGTAAAGCCTTCCGTGATGCCAATCGCCATATGCCCGGCGTTGTTAATCAAGACGTCCAACCGGCCCGCCTCCTGCATGACGGCCTCGACCGCGGCGCTCACCGATTCCGGTTTCGTGACATCCAGATCGATCACGCGAACCGGAATCTTAGCCAGAGCTGCGGCCGCCTCGCGATTCTTAGAGGCCGTCTCCCGCATCGATGCATAGACGGAATGTCCGGCGCGCGCCAGCTTCTCCGCCGCTAGCCTACCGATACCAGAACTGGTACCGGTGATCAGAACTACCTTAGCGTTCGGATTCTGAGACATCCCTGACCTCCTTACTATGGAAGCGCGCAAACAAAAACGCCCGGCCGCTGGGACCGGGCGTCGTCGAATAACTATGCTTCCTAGAACGGGCTCTTGGCCGACTTCGGCCACAGCACGCCCTCGGACGATTTCCCTACCGGCCCCAGGCCCTTGTACACGAACTTCTGCACGCGCTGCCCGCGATAGGTCTCGGTCGTGAAGATGTTGCCTTTCGAGTCGGTGGCGATGCTGTGCACGGCGTAGAACTCGCCGGGCTGGCGTCCACCGTCGCCGAAGCTGGTCAGCACTTCGAGCGATTCGCGATCCAGAATGTGGACCTGCTCGTTCGCCCCATCGGCGAGATACAGGTACTTCTGCTGCGGGTCCTTCGAGAACGCCACATCCCACACCGCGCCGTCGCCGAGCGTGTCCTTAAACAGGACTTTCTCCTTCACGAACGTTCCGTCCGCTTTGAACACCTGGAGGCGATCGTTCACGCGATCGCAAACGTACAGCAAGCCGTCGTTCGACAGGTCGGCGCAATGAACCGGGTTGCGGAATTGCTGGGCGATGGGAGCGTCGGCTGAGTACGGTCCCAGGTTGGTGTCGTCCGGCTTGTGGCCGTACGCGCCCCAATAGCGTTTGAACTTGCCGCTATCGGCGTCGAAGACGATTACGCGCTTGTTGCCATATCCGTCGGCCACGTAGACCTCGTTAGCCTTGGGATCGACGAAGATCTTGGCGGGCAATCCGAGGTTATCGGTGTCGTTGCTGCCGTGGCTCTGGCCCGACTTGCCGATCTGCATCAGGAATTTGCCTTCCTGCGTGAACTTCATGATCATGCTGTCGTGATAGAGCGGCGGGCCACCGGGACCGCGACCCGGCGCCCTTCCGGCTTGCTCTTCGGTGGGCGCGGCGCCGCGGCCGGGTACTGACGCTCCACCGCGACCCGCGTTCTGGTCGGTAGCGGCGCGACCGTTGCCGCCGATCCATACGTTACCTTTGTGGTCCACCGTGATGCCGTGGTTCGAAGCCGGCCATACATAGCCGTCCCCATCCTGGCCTCCCCAGCTTGCGAGCAGGTTGCCCGCTTCGTCGAACTCGAGCACCGGAGGCGCGGGCTGGCAGCATTCCGATTCCACTTTGCCGCGCTGCCGCTTGGCGCCGGGCGGGTTTGCAACACCGTAATCTTCCATCGCCTCGAGCGAACCTTGGCGGTGAATGATCCAGATATGATCCTTCGAATCGACAGAAACGCCGATCGTGTTTCCCATCAGCCAGTGGTTCGGCAGTGGCTTCGGCCACATGGGGTCTACTTCAAACTTGGGCGCTTGTTCGCCGTTCGCCTGAACCACGGCCCTCTTCCCCAGAAGATGGGACGCCACCGCGAGTGCAACAAGGACCGCGAGAAACATTGCTCCAATATAGAGATGCCGCTTCATGGGACTTCTCCTCCCTTTCATGGATGGTACGCTATTATACACGATTGAGGCTCACGCAAGCTGCGGAGCCGAATATGCCACGTCAGCCATGTCATCCAGATTTACCACAATTCGCATCATCTCCGCGTTGGCGGCGCTTTCCATGGCCCCCGCGTTTGGTCACGAAATCCCAAACGACGTAACCGTCCAGGCGCTTCTCAAGCCCGACGGCAACCGCCTTCATTTGCTGGTTCGCGTGCCGCTCAAAGCGATGCGCGATATCCAATTTCCCGAACGCCCACCCGGCTACCTGGATCTCGACCGAGTGGACGCGATCTTGCCGGATGCCGCCAATCTTTGGATTGCCGGCTTCATCAAAGTTTATGAAGGCGATAGGCTCTTGCCGCAACCGGGCCTTGTCGCGACGCGACTGTCGCTCGAGGCGGACCGATCGTTCGGAACCTACGAACAAGCGCTGGCGCATGTCATCGGCCCGAAGCTGCCGGTCGACACCAACGTGGTGTGGAACCAGGTCTTCCAGGATGTGCTGTTCGATTATCCGATTGAGTCAGACCGATCCTATTTTTCGATCGACTCCACGCTGGCGCGGCTGGGCCTGCGAACCATCACCGTCCTCCGATTCCTACCGCCGGGCGGCGCCGTTCGCGCGTTCGAGTTCACCGGCGACCCGGGCCTGCTTCGTCTCGATCCGCGTTGGTATCAAGCCGCGTTGAATTTCGTCCACCTGGGATTCCTGCACATCCTGGAGGGAACGGACCACCTGTTGTTTCTTTTTTGCCTGGTGATTCCGTTCCGCAGTCTGCGCGCCCTGATCCCGATCGTCACGTCATTCACGGTGGCGCACTCGATCACGCTGATTGCTTCCGCCTACAATCTCGCGCCCAGCGCGCTCTGGTTTCCGCCGCTCATCGAAACGCTGATCGCCATGTCCATCGTATACATGGCGCTCGAAAACATCGTAGGAACGGCCACCGTGCATCGGCGCTGGATCATAACGTTCGGCTTCGGCCTGGTGCACGGTTTTGGCTTTTCGTTCGCACTTCGCGAGACTCTGCAATTCGCCGGGTCCCACATGCTGGCTTCGCTATTGTCGTTCAATATCGGCGTGGAACTGGGGCAGCTTCTGGTGCTCATCCTTCTGATCCCGATGTTGGACGGACTGTTTCGCTACGCCGTGCCGGAGCGCATGGGGACGATCATCCTGTCGGCGCTGGTTGCTCACACGGCTTGGCATTGGATGATCGATCGCGGCGTCGTGCTGAGCCAGTTCCGCTTCACCTGGCCGGAGTTCACCGCGGCGTTCCTAGTCACTCTACTGCACTGGATGATGGCGATCGTGGTTCTTGCGGGCCTGCTCTGGCTGGTGCGCCTGGGCCTGCGAGCGAGGGCCGAACGGGCAGTGGAAGTAAAGCCCGCGCGCAGCGAGTGAGGAGCCGGTAGCAATGAGGCTCAGAGTAACTCTGCTTTTCGTATTAGCTATCATCCCGTTCGCGCTACTACTAAGCGATCTGACAGGCGCTCACCTCCTTGCTTCTGCCTGGCGGTGCTACCTCGTTCTTTGTGCTGAGCGGGCTGTTGTGGTGTACGCTATTCACGTACTTCTACATTCGTACCGACGCTACCCAGCGCAGAAAGCTACTTTGGATGTCGCCGCTTGTTCTATTCGCATTCGCCGTACCGGTCTTCGTCCTTTATGTGTGGATAGCGATGTGGGTGCAGTTCGATCGCGGAGGGGCACTGCCGTAGACTTCGCTGCCGCGTTTCCATCGGTGAATCGAAACAACCTCAGCCTGAGCGCGTCCATAATGGGACTGCACCGTACTCATGGCCTGCTTATTCCTGATCCTCATCCTAGCGTTCCCCCGCATCGCGCTGGCGCTGCTTTTTTTCTTCACCACCTACTTGGATCGCGTCTTTCACAATAGCTTCCTGGTTCTGATCCTGGGCTTCCTGTTCTTG
This sequence comes from Bryobacteraceae bacterium, assembly GCA_050012195.1. Taxonomy (GTDB): domain Bacteria; phylum Acidobacteriota; class Terriglobia; order Bryobacterales; family Bryobacteraceae; genus Palsa-89. The sequence continues at coordinate 9,635 of JBEKHQ010000007.1, forward strand.
CCGCTCACTACGTTGGCTTATGCGTGGATGGTCAATAGCGGCGTGCCGGTGGCCGGTGTCAATTTGGCCTATTTGATGATCGCGGCGATCCTCGACCTTAGCCTGGTGGGGGGCGGATACCACCGGCATCGGGCCAGTTGACAAGGCTCTCAGCGTGGTACACTAAACGAGTTGAATGAATCCACGATACTTTCCTATGTTATTGATTCTAAAGCCTCAGTTCAAGTAGACCAACTATCTCTTTAGTTTTCAGCAGCTTCCAAATTTAAGGGTTCCCCCGAGCCAAAAGTCGACTAGCGACAGCAAGGAAAGGAAAGAAAACTCCATGAAGGATATTCTTTTGTTCGCAGGTTTGATGGTGCTGCCGAGCAGCGTAAGTCGGCAGCAGCACGCCGCGACAGCCGTCATTCCGAGCGATCCCCGGTTACGACGCCTTGAAGAATTCTTCGCCAAACGCGATTGCCCTTTGCGAACGGCGGCCGCCGATTTCTTAATCGCCGCGGATCAAAACGCGCTGGACTGGCGTTTGCTGCCCAGCATCTCGATCATTGAATCGAGCGGAGGCAAGGATTACAGGAAGAACAATGTATTCGGATGGGACTCCTGCCGCGAAGGCTTCTCCTCGGTTCGCGCGGGAATTCATTTCGTGGCGGCGCAATTGTCCCAAGCCAAGCAATACCGGGACAAAACGTTGGAGATGAAGCTTCGAACCTATAACCCGAATCCGGATTATCCGCTCAAAGTGAAAGCCGTGATGCGCGCGCTGGCGCCCAACCCCGCGGCTAAGCTCGCTCCACAGGCAAACTGACACTAATTGGCTGCGAGGAAATGATCGAGTTAGCGCTATACGACAAGCGGCGCGCACTTTTCATCTCAGTCCGTTAGCAAATGCAGCGCAACGATCGCGAGCACGCCTCCGGCCGTCACTGTAGCTCCCGCGATCATCAGCGTCGCCAAGTGCCTACGGATAGCAGCGAGCATATCCCGCGCGGTCTGTCGCAGTTCAACGTCAGCGCTCCAACTGCGCAGGAGCGCGCCGCACCCGATGACCAGTACGGTCAACGGCAGAGCGATAAGTAGTCCCCAGAGACCGATGCGTGGCCGCAGCGCGTACCACGAAACGATCAGCTCAGCCGTATGCGCAGGCTCGTATTGCAGCGGCTGCAGGTTGCGCACAAACAGCGCTGTCATGAAGAGGGTGGCGGGGAAAATGAGCAACAATTCCGCGGCGGCGATGGAACGCCTCAGCTTTTGCATGGGTACTTTATATCACAAAGTACTCGCCGTGAACAAGTGCCTAGCTGATCCGCGATCCGTCAGAGCCCCATCCGCTCCAATTTGCGGTAGAGCGTCTTTCGTTCGATGCCCAGGATCTTCGCGGCGCGGCTCTTGTTGCCGCCGGTAGCCGATAAGACGCGCCGGATCTGGTCGGATTCGATGTCCGCCAATGCGTCGCTGGAGATATCGCGAGGCTCGGTCAGCTCGATGGCTTCGCGCACGGCTGTATCGTCAATCTTTCCTTGCGGCGCCAGGATGCAGAGCCGCTCCAGCATATGTTGCAACTGGCGAACGTTGCCCGGCCAGCTATAGTTCTCCAGGACCCGCAGCCCCGATTCGGTGAGCCGCGCCTGCTGGCCGTAGCGCTCGTTATACTTCTTCAGAAAATAATGCGACAGCAGCGGCACGTCACCGCGCCGATCCACCAAAGGCGGAAGAACGACGCGAACCACGTTGAGACGATACCAGAGATCCTCGCGGAATTTTCCCGTCTCCACCATCTTCTGTAAATCGCGATTGGTGGCGGCCACCACGCGCACGTCGACCTTTTTTCCGCGCGCCGAACCCAACGGCCGGATTTCTTTTTCCTGAAGGAATCGCAACAAATTGAGTTGAAAACCAAGTTCCAGATCGCCGATTTCGTCCAAAAAGACCGTGCCGTTATTGGCGGCTTCGAAGACGCCCATGCGATCCCGGTCGGCGCCCGTGTACGCGCCCTTCAGCGCGCCGAACAGTTCGCTTTCGATCAGCGACGGCGCGATGGAGCCGCAATCCACCGGAACGAATGCCTGCTGCGCCCGTTCGCTATGGTGGTGGATCATGCGCGCGATCATTTCTTTCCCCGTGCCGGTCTCGCCCTCGATCAATACAGTCGCATTGGTGGGCGCCACCAACGATATGGTCTTGTAAATCTCCACCATTTTGGGCGAGCTGCCGATCATTTCGCTTTCCGGCAGATCGTCGATCGCGGATTCCATCTCGTTGTCCTGCGGGATCAGCAAGGCCTCGGCGCGCTTCACCGTATCCAGCATGCGGTCCAGTTCGAACGGCTTAGCGATGTAATCGAACGCGCCGCCCTGGGTCGCTTTCATGACCGTTTCCATGGTGCCGCGCGCGGTCATTAGAATCACGGCGCACTCGGGATTCTTCTCCCGAGCGGTGGCCAGCACGTCCAATCCCGTTCGTTCGTCCACGTAAATATCCGAAATGACAATGGGATAAGCGTCGTTACGCAGGCATTCCAGCGCCTCGCGCGTGGAGGAAACCGCGTCCACCGCGTACCCCTCCAGCTCCAGAAATGTCGTGATGGTGGTTCTTACGGAACTATCGTCTTCTACCACTAACAAACGTTGCACAGCGTCGATTCCTATTTCTAGACTGACACAGTGGGGGCCTGAGACGCACGCGAGCAGGCCGGCAGCACCACCGTAAAGCACGAGCCTTGGCCCGGCGCGCTGGTCACCTCGATTTTTCCGCCGTGATGGCGAACAATCTGATCGACGATGGATAAGCCGATTCCCGTTCCCGCTTCTCCGGATTCTTCCGCGCGCTTAGTTCGATAAAACCTCTGGAAAATCTGGCGCAATTCCTTGGAATCCATTCCGATGCCCTGATCCTGGACGGAGAGCCGCAATCGGTCGCCTTGAACCCGGCAGGCCACCGTGACTCGGGTATCCGGCTCGGAATATTTCACCGCGTTCGTCAGCAGGTTGAACACGGCGTATTCCATCAACTCGCGGTCGCCTTCCACAGCGCCCTCGAGATCTCCAATCGCAATGTGTATGTGCTTTCTCTCGGCCAGCGGGCCGGCGCGCTGCAGGCACGCTTCCACAATCTGGCGCGCCGAAAACGGTTCGCGCCGCAATTCCATCTGCCCGTCGGAAAGCCGTTCGATGTCGAGGAAGGTCTGGATCATGCGGGCCAAGCGTTTGGATTCCTGGTTGATCATGTCCGCCAGCTGTTTGCGCTTGTCTTCGTTTAAGTTGTAGCGGCCCATCAGTTCGCTCGAACCCTGGATGGCCGTGAGCGGCGTCCGCATCTCATGCGTGACGAAATGGATCGCCTGCTGGTAGCGCTGACGGTCGGTTTCGGATTGGCGAAGCTGTCGCCGCACCACGAAATGTTGATAACTGGCGGCGGTGGCGCAGGTCAGCCAAGCGGATGCAAACGGCGCGAAGTACGGGAACACGATGCCATGTTGAAAAAACACGTAGGGCGCGAGGTGCGCGGATACTAAGAGCACGGAGGCGCTCAGATACGCCGGCCAACCGGATAGAAATCCGAAAATCAGACCGGCAATGGCGCCAATGAGCAGGCACAGCGCGAGTACTGAGAGATCCGAAGCGCTGGTCAGAAACTGGCCGCGTTCCAGCGTCTCAAAAAGCTGCGCGTGTACTTCGACGCCTGGTCCTTCTCCCCAGGGCGTCTTGACGCGGTCGCGAACCGCCGTCATGGACGTCACGCCCACGAATACGGTCTTACCCGCAAGCGCGTCGGCCAGTTTCGGCTTTTGCGCCAGGTCGTTCAAGGACACCTCCGGAATGGGATCCTCGGTGAAGAGCACTCGCAACAATCGATTGCCTTGGCTCGTTCGCGGCGCGGGAATCACTTCCTTTCCGATTTGCAAATCTTCCGGGGACTCGACGATTCGCTGGCCGCGCACCAGCCGAAAGGCCTCCAAAGCCAGCGCCCAATACCGTTTCGATGGAGTGCGCTCCTCGAGCGCGATCTGACGCGTAGTGCCGTCGGGCGACAGTTCGTCGGCCTTATCGTGCCCGACGCCGGCGGCGTGCCGCAAGAAACGGGGCAGCGGATCCTGCCATTGTCCGTTGGCGAGATCCGTCGCCAAGACCAAGTTCTTCGTTGCTAACATGGCACCTTCCAGGCGTCCGTCCTCGGCCTCGTCGGTTTGGTCGGTGAGGATCAAGTCGATCACCACCGCGCTGGGATGAGCCGGCGCGAGCAGTTCCAGCGCCGTCGCGAGCATTTTTCGATATTCGCGAACTCCCCCCATCGCCGTGAGCGACGCGTCGTCGATCGCCAGAATCACCGAGTGCGTGGCCGCGCGCGGTGGAGGATGAAGGCGGAACATCCAGTCGTAGGCTGCGTCGTCGATCTGGGTGGCTCGAGCGGTCCATCCGGAGACGATCGCGACCGCGAGGGCCGCGGCGAGGATGGCGGCGTATCCGAGCGTTTGCCTATTTGGCGTCAGCTTATTTAACGACGGCCTTTTCAATCTCCTCAGGCTCCTTGGGCAGCGCCGCGCTCAGAACCTTGGCGCCGTTTTCGGTCACCAGCACAACATCCTCGATCCGTACGCCGATGCCCTCCTCGGCGACGTAGATTCCCGGCTCTACCGTAACCACCATCCCGGCCTCGAGAGGCCCGTCGATATTGGGGTCGTGTACTTCGATGCCCACCTGGTGGCCGATCCCGTGCACGAAATATTTTCCGAGGCCCGCCCCGTGCAGGTCCTTGCCGTGCGCGTCCATATAATCCTTGGCGACTTTGGTGAGCGTGTCGCCGGGGCCCGCTAAGCGAGCGCCCGGTTTCAGCGCGGCGATCGCCGCTTTCTGCGCCGCCAGAACTAGTTCGTAGATCTCGCGCTGGCGGGGCGAAAAGGAGCCGCCCACGGGCAGGGTCCGCGTGATGTCGCTCGCGTAGCTGTCGCATTCCGCCGCCGCGTCGATCACCACCACTTCTCCTCGATCCATTTGCCGCTGATTGGCCGAATAATGCAACACCGTGCTGTTCGGCCCGGAGCCGACGATGGTGGAATAAGCGGGGCCGTCGCATCCGTTTTCCAGAAACGTCTCCTCATAGGACGCCGCGATCTGATATTCGCGCGCGCCGGGACCGATGCGCTTCCAGGCCGCCCGATGCGCCGCGATGCTGACATCGGTGGCATGCTGGATGGCCGCGAGTTCGGCGGGCGATTTTTTTACGCGCAGTTTGGTGATCTCGGTGGCGGCGTCGGATACCTGCCGGAAGGGATAGCGCGCCTCAAGCCCTTGCGTGGATGGCTGACTCGGGAGCGCATACAGGTTCTCGTGCGCGTCCAGAGCCTTGTCCAATTCGGCTTCGAACTTTTCGACCGGCAAGACCCGCTCGAACCCCGTAGCGCTCTGCACGCCCGCATCCTCCGCGGACCAACGCCGGCCTTGGTAGCGCTCCGCGTGTTCGTCGTGACGTGGAAGAAAGAGGATT
>JBEKHQ010000008.1:0-14617 GCA_050012195.1 Bryobacteraceae bacterium
GCATTCTTCCGAAGTCAAGCCCGCCACCGTCGCTTGGCGGCGCTTGGGGTCTTGGTCGGGCAAAGGGAACGCGCAGACCGAATCGTTCGACATCGGATTCTCGCAGATTCGGATTCGCTGGGAAACGCGAAACGAATCCTCGCCGGGCGCCGGGATTTTCGCTGTAACGGTTAACAGCGCGGTGAGCGGGCGCGATCTGGCGTTGGCTGTCGATCAGCGCGGTACGGGACACGACACCGCCTATGTCGGCGTCGATCCTCATTATTCCTATTTGGTGATCAACTCGAAAGACGTCGATTGGTCCATTACCGTGGAGGAACCGGGGCCGGAACCGACCGGGCAAAATCCGGCTGTTCCAACCCCCGTTGAAAGGGTATATAATTATTGGCCGGTACCCGACAGGGTTGAGCTGCCAGGTTTGCATCCACCAATCTGGCTTTGCTTCGACCGGAAGAAGCCTTACTTGCGTGCTTGAGGAGGTAATCCTGAAATGGCAGATATACCAGACCTGAAGATAACCGAGGAGCCGTCCAAAGCGGTCTCCCGACGGAAATTCATCAAAGGGGTCATTGCCGGCGGCGCGGCGGTTTCCTCCGCCACCTACCTGTTCCGCGCGTCCTCGCACACCTCGGCCGCCGATGCCAGCGAGCGCCTCATCACCCTGAACATCAATGGTCAGCAGAGGCGCGTGGACGTTATGAAGCAAGAGACGCTTGCCATGACGCTCCGCTACAAGGTCGGCCTAACCGGGACCAAGATCGGCTGCGATCGCGCTGAATGCGGCGCGTGCACCGTGCTCATCGACGATGTGCCGCACTATTCGTGCTCCACGCTGACCCACACGGTCCGCAATAAGAAGGTTGTCACCGTCGAGGGCCTCCAGAGCGCCGACGGTACGCTGCACCCGGTGCAGCAGGGGATTCTGGAAGAGCAGGGTTTCCAGTGCGCCTTCTGCATGTCGGGATTCATCATGGCCACTGTGGGATTCCTGAAAACCAATCCGAGCCCCACGCGCGCCGAATTGGCGCACGGCATTTCGGGGAACCTGTGCCGATGCCAGGATTATGACAAGATCCTCACTGCGCTGATGCGCGGCGCGGAGCTTTCCAGGGGGACCAGCAATGCCTAGCAAATTGCCTGAGCAAACCAAATCGACCCAGCCCCAATATGGGGGCGATCACAAGTTGATCGGCAAGAACTATCAAACCCCGGACCTGATCGCCAAAGTCACCGGGCGGGCGAAGTACGCCGAAGACTATCGCGCCGAGGGCATGTTGTTCTGTAAGCTGCTGCTCAGCCCGGTGCCGCACGGCCGCGTCAAGCATCTGGATCTGAGCGAAGCCCTGGCGATGCCCGGTGTGAAGGGGATTCTTACCGAGGACGATTTGCCGGCCCCCGCCGACAGCCTCACCGACAACGGCACGGTGATCAAGGCCAATAAGTTCGGTGAACGCGGCCTAACTAACGAGCCGTTGTATCAGGGCGAGCCGATTCTCGCCGTGGCCGCCGTGGACGAACTTACCGCCGCCGAGGCCATCGAGAAAATCAAGATCGAATTCGAGGTGCTTCCCTTCGTCATCGATCCGCTGGAAACTTTGCGGCCCGGCGGTCCCAACCCACGAGTGGGAGGCAACATCTGGTATCGCAAACCACCGACGCCGCCGAAGCCCGGCGAGAAGCCCGCTCCTCCTCCGCCCATCGAAGTCAAGGAACTGAAGTTTACCGATGCCGAATTCGCCGATGCGAAAGAAGGGCGCTTGCCGTTGGGCAAGTTCCCCGAAGACCCCGGCAATGCATGGAAAGTTGGCGATGTCGATGCCGGTTTCAAAAAGGCGGCGCTAGTTCTGGACGAAACGTTCATTACGCCCGACACCAGCCATCAGTGCCTGGAAACGCGCACCGCCATGGCCTACTGGCAGAACGGCAAGGTCTACGTTCACACCGGAACACAGAGCACCATCCAAACCGTGCCTGCCATCGCGCGCTGGCTCGGGCTCACTGGTCCCGATGGCCAGCCGGATGGGAGCAAGGTGGTGCTCATCAGCGAATACACGGGCGGCGGTTTCGGCAGCAAGATCACCGGCGCCATCTCGCTGGTCATTCCGGCGTTGCTTTCGAAGAAATGCAACGCGCCGGTGATGATGCGCATTACGCGCGAGGATGAGCATTTCATCGGACGCGCCCGGCCCAGTTTGACGGGACGCATGAAAATCGGCTTCTCCAAGGAAGGCCGCATCACCGCCCTCGACATGTACTCGCTGATTAATACCGGGCCGTACGATCCGGTAGGCGATGCACCCGCTTCCGGCCGCATGGTTTCGCTGCTCTACCAGCCGGAAACGATGCGATTCCGCGGGTTGACAGTCATGACCAACACCCCGCCGCGCGGAGCTCAGAGTTCGCCGGGGGGCATGCAGGGCATCACCCTCATGGAGCCGATTCTGGCCAAGGCCGCTCGCAAGCTGGGGATCGATCAGATCTCTATCCGCCGCGTCAACGCTCCCGAAGGCAAGGCGCAGTTCGGGCCGGCGAATCGGCAAGGAAAACGGGCCTACGCCACCAGCGCGTTCATCAAGGAAGCGCTCGACAAGGGCGCCGAGAAGTTCAACTGGAACGAAAGAGCGGCGCGAACTCCCAAGCGCATCGGCACCAAGGTGCGTGGAGTCGGCGTCTCCATCAGTTGCTATGTCGGCGGCTCGATCGGCTACGATGCATTGACGCTGATCAAGCCGGACGGGCGCATCTGCTTCCAATCCGGCATCGGCAATCTCGGAACCGAGTCGGTGATCGACGTCCACCGCGTCACGGCCGAAATGCTGGGAGTGCCGTGGGACAAATGCGATGTCTGCTGGGGCACCAATTCGAAGAACCTGGCTTGGAGCTGCGTTTCCGGCGGCAGCCAAACCACGCACGCCATGACGCGCGCCGCGCACGCGGTGGGCGAGGAGGCCAAGCTGCGTCTCCAGGAAATCGCCGCCAAGAGCCTGGGCGGCAATCCCGCCGATTACGTGGTGGCCAACGAACGCGTATCCCGCAAAGGCGGCGGCGCCGGAATGACGCTGGCGCAGGCCGCTCAGAAAGCCATTCAGTTGGGCGGCATCTACGACGGTCACGACGTTAACCCGGATGTGAACAAGTACACCAAGGCGGCGGCGATGGCGCTGCAAGGCGAAGGCTTGGTGGTGTCGGCTCGCGACAAGTATCCGCACGACGGCCAGACCCATTCCTACGTAGCCAGCTTCGCCGAGGTGGAAGTGGATGTGGAAACCGGCAAGTACCAATTGTTGGATTTCCTCGCTTACGCCGACGTCGGTAGCGTGCTTCACCCGAGAGCGCTGGGTGGTCAGGTGTTAGGCCGCTCGATACTCGGGATTGGCCACGCCGTCGGTCAGAAATGGGTGATGGACCCGCAGTATGGCGCCATGCTCTCGCGGCGCTTTCATCACAGCAAGCCTCCGACGATTCTGGATGTCCCGGCCAAGATGGAATGGGAAGCGCTGGATATTCCGGATCCCGAGACGCCGGTCGGCGCGCGCGGTATCGGTGAACCCCCAGTGGGCGGCGGCTGTGCGGCTATCTTGAACGCTCTTTCGGACGCGGTGGGAGACGAAATCTTCCGGCGCGCTCCCGTCAATCCCGATACGATTCTGGCTTCGCTCGACGCGGGCCACCCCATGCAGCATCCGCTGATGGCCCACATTTGATGGAGATAGGAAAAGGAGGAATACCATGGCTGTAATTCGAGATGTCATGCCCGCTTTTGATCTGCTGCAGCCGACTACGGCGGCCGACGCGCAGAATCTTCTCCAACAACATGGATCGGACGCCTGGGTGCTGGCCGGCGGCCTGGACAGTTTCGACTGGTTGAAGGACCGCATCAAGAAGCCCAAGGTGGTGGTGGATTTGAGCGGCGTCGACGAGCTCAGGGGCGTTCGCGCCTCGAGCGACGGCGGCGTCGAGATCGGCGCCATGACCACGCTCACCGAAGTGGTCAAGAACCCGATCATCAAGGAGCGCTTCGGTCTGCTGTCGGAAGGCGCCGAACTCGCCGCCTCGCCGCAGATCCGCAACCAGGGGACCCTCGGCGGTAACGTGTCGCAGGACGCGCGCTGCCATTATTACCGCGCCGGTTGGCCGTGTTACCGCGCGGGCGGCAACATTTGCTACGCCGACACGCCGGAAGGCCGCAATCGCGAGCATGCGATCCTGGGCGCCGACCGCTGCGTCGCGGTGAATCCGTCGGACTCCGCGCCGGCGCTGATCGCGCTCGAAGCCAAATTCGTCATCCGCTCGTCCAAGGGCGAGCGCGTGGTGGAGGCCGAAGACTATTTCATCGGGCCTGGCATCGACATTACGCGGCTGAATATCTTGAAGCCGGGTGATTTGCTCACGGCTATTCGAATTCCGGCCACCTGGGCGGGAGCGAAATTCTATTTCGAGAAGATTCGCGACCGCAACGTGTGGGACTTCGCGCTGTTGAACATAGCAGCGGCGATGAAAGTCTCGGGTGGCAACATCGACGCCGCTCGCATCGTGGTGAACGGCGCCGCGGCTCGCCCGCTGCGTTTGATGGCCGTCGAAGATGCGATCAAGGGTAAGCCGGCGAACGCCGCTACCGGCGAAATGGCCGGCAAACTGGCCGTCGAAGGAGCGGTTCCCTTGCAGTTCAACGCATATAAGATCCCGCTCATGCGGAACCTGGTCAAGCGCGCGATTGGTGGCGTGGAGGTAGCAACGTGGGCATAGTGCAGTGGGCAACCAGCCCGTTCGGACAAGTCGTCCCGATACATATTGCCTGGATTTTGATCTGGGTGTTCGCCATCGCGGGACTGGCTTTCTTGGTGGTTCACGCGATTTGGGCTCGATATTTTGCCGCGGCGGAGGAATTCTCGGGCGCTCCGTCGGCGGCCGTCGTCGCCACCGTGCCGGCGGAAGTCCCCAGGCACTCCTTCGCCGCGCGCATGTTCCACTGGATCATGGCTGCGTCTATGCTGACGCTGCTTGTCACGGCGTTTCTTCCGAAAGTCGGCGTTCGGTTTCCTTGGGTCACTTACCACTGGATCGCGGGCGCGGTCTTGACCGTCTCCATCATTTTCCACATCGTCCATGCCACCTTCTTCATGGACTTCTGGGCCATCTGGCCGGATAAGGAAGATATCGAAGACGCCACTCGCAGACTAAAGCGGTTCATGGGACAGGACGCTCCGGCGCCCAGACGATTCGCCAAGTACCCGCTCGAGAACAAGATGTACCACGGCGCGATCCTATTGACCGGTCTGGCGGTGATCGTGACCGGCGTGTTCATGATGTTTCGCGTGCGCACGGCTTTCTTCCCCCGCAATCCCTATTTGTTCGGCGACATGACCTGGGGCATGATGTACGTGCTGCATGGGCTCGCGGGCGTCAGCCTGATCGCGCTGATCATGATTCACATCTACTTCGCCCTTCGGCCGGAGAAGCTCGTCATCACGAAATCCATGGTCTTCGGTTCCATGCCCAAGGAATACTATCTTGAGCACCACGATCCGGAGCGATGGACCGTGGAAGCCACCACGTCCAAGGGAGCTTCAGCCTAAGGCATGCTGGACGACGTCCGGCAGCGCTGTAATGCCATCGAAGAGTGCTACGAGTTCATGCTGGCCTATGCCGCGCAGGGACTCCCCGGCGAGGGCGGCAACGGTGGACAGCTTCGGCAATTTCTGAAGCGCGCCGTGGATGCGCTGGCTGGATTAGCCCAGAGTTATGGGGCAGTGGCCCGCGACGGAGGGATGGGCAGCTACGAACCGTTCCTGGCCGTCTTAGATCGCGATGCGAACGATTCGCTGGCGGCGTTGCGAATGGTTCTGGCGCAGCCCTCCATCAGCTCGCAGTTGATCGACAATCTCAACGCCTCCATCCATCTGCGAGCCTTGCTCACGGACCTGTTTCTGATCGACGAACTCATTAAGCCGCAGCAGGTGGCGGCGAACCCGGCGGCAACCAACTAGGGCTTCTTGGGCGCGGCCGTGTAGTCTTTTTCGGTGACTGCGTCCAGCCAAGTAGTTGTGCCTCGGCTGACGTTGAACTGAGTCGCCGCTTCATCGGGCGAGGCGCCGTGCCAGTGCGCCGCTCCCGGAGGCGCGTAGGTGGTTTCGCCGGCCTTCAATTCCAGCACCGGCTTCCCCTTCAACTGGGTCCGCGCAACGCCTTCCTCAACCAAGATAATCTGGCCGCCCTCATGGATGTGCCATTTAGTGCGGGCGCCGGCTTCAAAGTGGATGTGCGCGATTCCCGGCTTGGCGGCGTCTTCGATCCGCGTAATTTTTCCGGTGAAGTTCGGATTCTGTTCCTGTTGGGCGTGCATGATCCAAATGCCGGAAACCACCACCATCAGGCACACGTACGACAAGCCCATCCAACGGCGTAATCGCGCTTTCCAATTCATGATCTTGAACCTCCGCTCTGACGAAGCATCCTAACACAAGCGAATGTATCGAAGCGTAATGATGGCTATCTCGCATGAAGAAAACGTAACCTTTGGCGCGCGACGCACGTTTCCTCTTAAGAAGGCGGACGATGAACAGAAAACCAGCCCAAAGGGAGCGAGCGGTCGAGATCGGATGCGACCTGTGCTCCGTGCTGGAGTGGATTCGTTCGAGCCGTCAAAAACGCTACTTGGAACTCGATGGGCAGCGCCGCCGGGAGCCGGCTAAAGCGGGACAACTTTCCGAGGCAATGGATACCTTGAAGATCGAACTAGATCAAGCTCAGCTAAAGCTGACTGAGCACCTTGGAACGCACGCTGTTCTATTCCGCAAAGCCGAGGCTTGCTAACAGGCGTCCGCTGAAATAGCGCGAACCGTTAGCTGCCAATCGCGGAATAACTGGCCATACTTATATGGCACAATAGTATGTATGAAGAAGACCTTCAACGTCAGCGAGGAACTCCTCCGGGAGGCGAAGGCGGCCTGTGGCGCGACCACGGATACAGACACGCTCCGCTTGGGCCTCGAGGCCTTGATTCGCCATGCAGCCTACGAGCGCCTTCGTGCGCTTCGCGGCGCTGAGACCCGGGCGCAAGACGTGCCCAGACGTCGTGAACGACGGTCGTCAAAGGGCAAGGTGGCCTGATGGTCCTGGTGGACACTTCGGTGTGGATCAGGTTCCTGGCAGACCGGGCGCCCTACGCCACCGAGTTGGAAAGACTTCTGAGCATGGATGAGGTGGCTGGGCATGAGTTGGTCTATGGAGAACTTCTCATTGGCGCTCGAGGAAGCCGCGGGAAGCTGTTGACAGCTTACGAACGGATACGGCACGCCAGCTTCATTCCGCATCGCGATGTCGTGGCATTCGTTCGTGATCGGGCTCTGCAAGGTCGCGGGGCAGGCTGGATCGACGTTCACCTCTTGGCGTCCGCTATCGTGGGTCGGATGCCGTTGTGGACCGCGGACTCCCGCCTCGCCTCTCTAGCTCGTGAACTCGGTATCGCCTGGTAAACAGTTCTTGTGGTGGGCGGTCGCGGGCTCGAACCGCGGACCTCCTGCTTGTAAGGCAGGCGCTCTAACCGGCTGAGCTAACCGCCCCTTGCGGCAACTTCATTCTAGCGAACTCGCGCGCGACGGACCCGCCGCTGGTTACAATCGAGCATATGTCCGTTGTCGTGGTCGGTTCGGTGGCTTATGACGGCGTGGAGACCGCATGGCCGCGTCGATCGCATGCTCGGCGGCGCCTGCACCTATATCGCGCTCGCCTCCAGCTATTTCGCAAAAACCAAAATCGTCGGCGTGGTGGGCGACGATTTCGCCTCCGAAGACGAACGGTTCCTCGTCGATCGCGGCATCGATATCGAGGGCCTCGAGCGCGTTCCCGGCAAAACATTTTTCTGGTCCGGTGTTTATTCGGCGGACATGAACGATCGCACCACGCTCCGCACCGACCTCAACGTCTTCGCGGGCTTCGATCCCAAACTGCCCGAAAGCTACCGCGCGGCCCCGTATTTGCTGCTCGGCAATATTCAGCCCGCGCTCCAGCGCAGCGTGCGGGCGCAAATGAACGGCGTGCGCCTGGTGGGCGGCGACACGATGAACTACTGGATCAAGGATTACCGCGAGGAACTCCTGGACACCATCCGCGAGTGGGACTTTCTGCTCATCAACGACTCGGAGGCGCGCATGCTGGCCGAAGCCTACAACCTCAAACGCGCCGCCGCCAAGATCCTCGAGATGGGACCGCGCACGCTGGTCATCAAGCGCGGCGAGCACGGCGCCATTCTTTTTCATCGCGACCGGCATTTCATGGTCCCCGGATATCTGCTGGAAGAAGTCTTCGATCCCACCGGCGCGGGCGATTGCTTCGCGGGCGGATTCATCGGCTATCTCGCCGAACGCGGCTTCGATCTTCAGCAGGGCCACATCGACACGAAGGAATTGAGCCGCGCCGTGATCTATGGCTCCGTGCTCGGCAGTTTCTGCTGCGAGAAATTCGGAGTGGACCGCTTCCGGACCTTGACGCGCGAAGAAATTGACGCCCGTTTCGAAGAGTTTCGAGCGTTCACCGAGTTTTGAAACGCGCACGGATCGAACTTGCGCTGGTGTTCGCGGGTCTGGCCGCGCTTAGTGCGTTCTCTACCGCGCTGGTCCATCGCTGGGGCTGGACGCTCTACTATGGCGACGCCGAAGCGCACCTCAACATCGCGCGCCGCATCATCGACTCGCGCACGCCCGGATACGATCAGATCGGCACCGTCTGGCTGCCGCTCCCGCACATCCTCACGCTGGCTCTGGTTTGGAACAACGGGCTGTGGCACGGCGGCCTGGCCGGCGCGATCCCGTCGTCTGCCTGTTTCGTGCTTGCGGGCGTCTTCCTTTTCGCCGCCATGCGCCGCGCCACGCATTCGTCGCCCGCCGCCTTCGCCGCTCTCGGCCTGTTCGCATTGAATCCGAATCTGTTGTACCTGCAGGCGACGCCCATGACTGAACCGGTGGCCTTTGCCGGATTCATGGCCTTGTTGTACTGCTCCGTTTTGTTCAGGGACACGGAATCCTGGAGCGCGGTGATCGGCGCGGCGCTCGCCACCCTGGCCACCACTCTCACGCGCTACGAAGGCTGGTTTCTGATCCCCTTCGTCGCAGTCTATTTTCTATTGGTCGCGCGCGGGCGCCGATTTCTACCGCCGCTGGTCTTCCTCGCGATCGCCAGCCTCGGGCCGCTCTACTGGCTCGGCCACAATTTTTGGTTGTACAGCAATCCACTGGAGTTCTTTAACGGTCCCTATTCGGCCAAAGGCATTTACGCGCGGCAACTGGCGCAACACATGAGGCCTTATCCAGGCGATCACGATTGGCGCGAGGCCTGGCTGTTCTTTCGAACGGCCGCTCGATTGTGCGCGGGCTGGGGCGTCGTGATAGTCGCCGCGGCGGGCCTGGCTAGCGCGGCCGCGAAACGCGTGTTCTGGCCGGTGCTGCTCGCGTCGCTCCCTCCGATCTTTTACGTGTGGAGCATTTACTCGGGCGCGACGCCGATCCTGCTCCCGAAGCTCTGGTTTAACAGCTATTACAATTCGCGCTACGGACTGGCCGCGCTGCCATTGCTCGCGATCGCGGGCGGATGCCTGGCGCTGGCGGCGACCCCGCGCTTCCGCTCGCTGGCGTCAGGCGCCATCGTGCTCGTTGGGGTTGCCCCGTGGTTGGCGCGGCCCAATCCCGAGAATTGGATCTGCTGGAAGGAGTCGCAGGTCAATTCCGAGGCCCGCCAGGTTTGGACCCGGCAGGCTGCCCGGATGCTGGCCGGTCAATACCGGGGCGGAGGAATCTTCACCAGTTTTGGCGACTTGACGGGGATTTTTCGCGAGGCCGGCATTCCGTTGCGCGGCACGCTCCATGAGGGCAACGTGGTAGCCTGGATGACCGCGGTCCAACGCCCGCGCCTTTTTCTGCACGAGAAATGGGCGGTCGGGTTTGCGGATGGCGAAGTCGCCCGGGCGGTTGAAAGATCGACACTCGGAGGCGGCCCGCGCTTTCGCCTGATGCGAAGCATCGCGGTCCCGGGCGCGCCTATCGTGGAAATCTATAAACGCGAGTGACCCATGACCATTCCCTTCACCAAGGCGCAGGCCGCCGGAAACGATTTTCTGCTGAGCTGGGCCGATCAAGTCTCCGCGAGCGATCTGGCGTCGGCGGCGCGCGCGATTTGCGGCCGGCACACCGGAATCGGCGCGGATGGCTGGATCTTGATCCGTGGCGCCGGCATCCGGCTTTTCAACGCGGACGGAAGCGAGCCCGAGATTTCGGGAAACGGCACGCGCTGCGCGGCGGCGTTGCTGATCGAATCGGGCATGGCGGGCGATGAGCTAACCATCACCACCGGCGCGGGGCCGAAGCAGCTTCGTCTGCTGGAGCGGAGTGGCCGCCGTTTTCTGTTCGAGATGAACATGGGCCGTCCGGTCTTCCACGAACGTCAGATCCGCTGCTTGCTTCCACTACGGAACGGCGCGCAAGAGGTGTCCATTCTCGACGTCGGCAATCCGCAATGCGTGGTTTTCGTGGATCATTTTTCCGAGGATTGGGAGAAGCTGGCGGCCGAGATCGAAGGTCATCCGCAATTTCCGAAGCGGACCAACGTCTCGATCGTGCGGCCGCTGGACGGGCATACCGTCGAGGCTCGTTTCTACGAGCGCGGCGCGGGTGTGACGCTGAGTTCGGGGACTGGATCAACGGGGGCCGCCGTGGCCGCCATCTTGCGAGGCGTGGCCGCCAGTCCGGTGGATGTGAGAACCGGCGCGGGCGAGGTTTTGCGCTTACGCTGGGACGATTCGGTGTTCCTGACCGGCCCGGCCGTTATCGTGGGTTCAGGCGAGTTCTACTGGCCGGCCTGACGGATCAGAAGTAGGGTTTGATGGCGGCGAACTCGTTTTCGAATTCCTCCAACAGGGCTGGGAGCGAATCGCCGAGTGACAGCGCTTCGAGTACATCTCGAGCTTCGCCGCGGTCGTTTTCGAAGAGACTGACCGAGGTTCCTATGGCTTTCACATAGTTATCCGCCGCATGGAGAACGCGGCTGAGCGGGATTTCGTGGGTTTGGCAGGATGGATCCAACTCCGGGTGGTCGAGATACCGCACCGCCATCTGGATGGGTTGGGGCAGGTTCCAGGCCGCCAGCGCTTCGGCCGACAGCTCGGTGTGAGTTGTGCCGAGCACTTCCAGTTCGTACTCCAGCTTCCATTTCTGATCCTGCTGGCACAGTATCGAAATCTGCTTGTATTCCTCCGGCAACCCCACCGCGACCAGCAACAGGCCGATGTCATGGAACAGCCCGGCCGCGAAGGCGCCCTCGGCGTACTCCACCTTTAGCCGTTGCGCGATAAGATCCGCCAGGATCGCGGCGCCCGCCGAGTGAAGATTGAAACGCGCCATGGACCAGCCCGGCGGCGTCTTCACTTGGTTCCACATCCGTGCCACCGACATGCTCAGCGTGGCGTTGCGAAGCTTGGTGATCCCGAGCAATGCCACGGCATGCCGAATGGAGTTAATAGTGCCGGGCAGGCCATATAGCGCCGAATTGACCAGCCGCAGGATGTTCCCCGCCAGCACGGTGTCTTTTTCGATGAGATCGGCTAGTTTGGCGAATGAGACGTCTTCGTGTGCCAGGCTTGCAATCAGACGATTCAAGACCGGCGAAAATGGCGGCAGCTCTCCGAGAGCCCGGAGCGCCCGCTCCTTGACGGGTGAGCTTGCAGAGGACACGGTCACACTAGACTTATCGGGAGGCTGAGCGGAAAACTTCAGAGAAATGCAACCCTTTCATGTGCAAGGGGATCGCTGGCAGGCGAAGCCACGGATGCGTCGGGGGAAGCCCGCGCTCTTGTACCATGGGACTGGCCGCCATGTTCACCAGTTCCGCGATTTCAGTTCATAATCTCAGGAAACTTTATGGCGACAAGCCGGCCGTGGATGGTCTGGATCTGGAGGTTCCGCGTGGCTGCTTTTTCGGATTTCTCGGGCCTAACGGGGCCGGCAAAACCACCACCATCCGGATGCTCATGGGCCTCGCCCCGCCCACTTCGGGAACCATCGAGCTGCTCGGCCTCCCGATGCCCGAACACGCTCTGGAGGTGAAGGGCAAGATCGGACTGGTTCCCGACGAGTCGTTGCTATTTGATCATCTGACCGGAGGGGAGTTCTGCGAATTCGTGGGGCGCATGTATGGACTCGAAAAGCCGGTCGCACGCGAGCGGGCCGGCGAGCTGCTGGGACTTTTCGAGCTAGCCGGCGACTCCCGCAAGCTGATCGGCGATTACTCCAAGGGAATGCGGAAACGCATAGCCATGGCCGCCGCGTTGATCCACCGGCCGGAATTGTTCTTGCTCGACGAGCCTTTCGAGGGCGTGGACGCGGTGGGCGCCAGACTCATGAAGGAAATTCTGCTCGACCAAGTGCGCCACGGCGCAACCGTATTTCTGACCTCGCATGTCCTGGAAGTTGTGGAGCGCCTGTGCGATCGGGTGGCGATCATCCAGGACGGCAGGCTGGTGCTGGCCGGAACCATGGCGGAGCTGCGCAGCGGCTCGGAAACATTGGAGGACGTTTTCGTTCGCGTGGTGGGCGCCGACGGTCCCGCCGAGAGTTTGGACTGGCTATAGCGCGATGGGCAAGCGCGCGGTGGCGATCGTTTGGGCGCAATGGCGCAGCATGCGGAATCACTTTCCGCGTTCCAGCAGAGCCGGCGCTGTCTTCACCGGTCTGCTGACCACCTTCTGGTATGGGATCTTCGCGTACCTGGGTGTGCTCGCGGCGATCTTACTGGCCAATCCCGAGGAAGTGCATTTCATCCACCAGGTTTTTCCCGCCGCGCTGC
Organism: Bryobacteraceae bacterium; assembly: GCA_050012195.1. Taxonomy (GTDB): domain Bacteria; phylum Acidobacteriota; class Terriglobia; order Bryobacterales; family Bryobacteraceae; genus Palsa-89. The sequence goes on from JBEKHQ010000008.1 coordinate 12,832, forward strand.
TGCTGTGCTTCCTTTATTGGCAATTAATCCCCGTGCTGATGGCTTCCATGGGGTCGTCCCTAGAAATCCGCAAGCTGTTGGTTTATCCGATTCCGACCGGCGAGCTTTTCGCCCTGGAAGTCCTGCTGCGGATCTCCACCGGGATCGAAATGCTGCTCCTGATCGTCGGCGCCGCGGTTGGGCTGCTGCGGAACCCGAAGATCCCGCACTGGGGGCCGTCCGCGCTGGGCGTGTTCGTGATCTTCAACCTGTTTTGCTCGGCCGGAGTCCGGGACCTGCTGGTTCGCCTGATGTCCCGCCGGCGAGTCCGCGAGGTGGTGGCGCTCTTCTTCGTGCTGGCCGCGGCGCTGCCGCAAATGCTCCTGCTCTCCGGTTCGCGCGCCCGTCTTCAGCGACTATTCGCCGCCGACGCTTCTCCGTTTCTGCCGTGGACCGCGACGGCGCGCCTGGCGGAAGGCGACTTTCAGTGGAAGACCGTTGCGGTCTTGTTCCTGTGGACGGCCCTGGCCTACATTTTCGGCCGATGGCAATTCGAGCGCGGCCTGCGATTCGACGCCGCCGAAGCCGCCGCGAAAGGCGCCGCCGCCGGACGCGGCGCGAGCCGGATGGAATGGTGGTATCGGCTGCCCAGCGCGGTCTTCCCCGATCCGCTGGGCGCTCTGGTCGAAAAAGAGTTCCGCTTTCTGAGCCGGGCGCCGCGCTTTCGTCTGGTCTTCCTGATGGGCTTCTCGTTCGGACTCTTGATCTGGGCGCCGATGGCGTTCGGCCGGGAAAGCGCGCGGCACTCGGTTATGGGGGAAAACTATCTCGCGTTGGTCTCCGTGTACGCCCTGCTGCTGTTGAGCGACGCCCTGTTCTGGAACGCCTTTGGATTCGATCGCGGCGCGGTGCAAGTCTACTACCTGGCGCCGGTGAAGATGTCCACGGTTCTGGCGGGTAAGAACATCGCGGCCGTTGCGCTGGTTCTGGTGGAGATCGTGGCCATTGCTCTGGTGTGCGCGCTGCTGCGGCTCCCTCTGACCGTGCTTCAGGTGGTGGAGGCGTTCGCGGTTACCGCCGTGGTTACGCTGTTTATCTTGTCGATAGGGAACCTGAGTTCGTTCTACACCCCGCGCGCCGTGAATCCCACCCGATCGTTTCGAACGGCCGCCGGTGGGCGCATGCAGGCCATGTTGATGGTAGCGTTTCCGGCGGCGCTGATCCCGGTGGCGCTGGCTTATCTGGCGCGCTACGCCTTCGACGCCGAATGGGCGTTCTTTGCCGTGCTGCTAGGAGGCGCCACCCTGGGTGCTCTGGTTTATTCTTACTCCATGGCGTCGGCGGTGGAGGCCGCCGATCAGCGTAAGGAACAAATTATTCGCGCACTCAGCCAAGGCGAAGGGCCGGTCGAGAGCTGATGGCGGCGGGCTTAGCGTGCAAGTTTTGCCAGATCGCCGCCGGTGAGCTGCCCAGTTTGATGGTCTACGAAGATTCGATCTCGCTGGCCTTCCTGGACAACCGGCCGTTGTTCATCGGCCATACGCTGCTGGTTCCCAAGCAACATACCGAAACGCTGGACGATCTTCCCGCGAACCTGATCGGACCCTTCTTCGCCAACGTGCAGTTACTGGCGCGAGCCGTCGAGCGAGGACTGGAAGCGGAAGGCAGTTTCATCGCGATCAACAATCGTGTGAGCCAGAGTGTGCCCCATCTGCACGTGCACATCGTTCCACGAAGAAAGAAGGACGGATTGCGCGGCTTCTTTTGGCCGCGCCTGGCGCATCCGGACGAAGCGTTGATGCAGCAG
>JBEKHQ010000009.1:0-14359 GCA_050012195.1 Bryobacteraceae bacterium
GTTCAAGCCCCCGGCTTCGTCGCAGTGGGGCCGTCCCAGCTTCAAGTAATCGGCCGCTACAGCACCGGCCCGATTCGCCACGGCACGAATTCCTGGTGGCCCAGCCGCTCGCTGGAGGTTCTCTCGCCGGAGGCTACGCGCAAGAGCAGCTCGAAAATCTCGCGGCCCACGTCGGCAATGGTGGCCTCGCCGTCGGCGATGCGGCCGGCATTGACGTCCATGTTTTCGCGCATGCGGCTGTAAGTGTCGCTGTTGCTCGCGATCTTGATCACCGGGACGGTGGGGAAACCGATCGCGCTGCCGCGCCCGGTAGTGAAGGCGATCGCGTTCACGCCGCCCGCTGCCAAGCCGGTGAGCGAAATTGGATCGTACCCCGGCGTGTTCATGAAGACGAACCCCGGAGAATCGATCCGCTCTGCGTAGTCCACTACATCCATCAGCGGAGATGTACCGGCCTTGGCCACCGCGCCCAGCGATTTTTCCACGATATTCGTCAGCCCGCCCGCTTTGTTTCCCGGCGTCGGATTATCGTTGAAGCTTCCACCGAAGCGCCTCAAGTAGCTTTTGTAGCTCGCGATGAAGCCCAGCAGTTTCTCGGCGACTTGGCGGTTGCGGGCGCGGCGCACCAGCAGATGTTCGGCGCCGAAGATTTCGGTGGTCTCCGCCAGTACCGCGGTTCCGCCGGCGGCCGCCAGCAGGTCGCAGCATGCGCCCAGCGCCGGGTTGGCGGTGATCCCGGAGAACGAATCGGATCCGCCGCAATTCAAGCCCAGAACAAGCTTGGATGCGGATGTTTCGGCGCGCTTTTCCTCCGAGGCCCGTTCCATCTGTTGGCCGATCGTTTTCCGCGCCGCTTCCACGGTGGCTCGCGTGCCGCCGCTCGATTGCAGAGTCATCCCCACCAGGGCATCGGTACGGGCTGTTCCAGCGCCCAAATAGTGATCGATCTGATTCACTTCGCAGCCCAGGCCCAGAATGATCGCCGCCGCCACGTTGGGGTGATTCAGAACGCCGGCCAGCGTGCGTTGCAATTGTTCGGTGTCCGGCCCGATGCTGTGTCCGCAACCCTCGCCGTGCGGAAAAGCGGCCACTCCGTCGATATTGGGCGGTAGAATTTGGCCCCGATAGCTGGCCGCGATCAGTTCGGCGGTGTGCGCGGCGCAATTGCTGGCCGCCACCACCGCGATGTAGTTCCGAGTTCCGACGCGTCCGTCCTGGCGACGGTACCCGAGGAAAGTAGGCGCGTCCGGCGCCGCCCGCGGGAGAGGCAGTTCCACCGAGGGAAAGTCGTAGTCGAACGAAAGCTCTTCGAATGATACGTTGTGGGTATGAACGTGGCGGCCCGATTCGATGCGGCTGAGCGCGCGGCCGATCACCTGCCCATACCGCAGAATGTTTTCGCCGCTCCGGATGGCGGCGACGGCAACCTTGTGGCCGGCCGGAATCGCATCCTCGACCACGATTGAGCGTTCGTTCACGCGCAGTTCCTGCCCCGGCGACAGAGCGACGCGCGCGATCGCGACGTTGTCGGACCGGGTCAAGTGAATGACGGCGTTCTCGGCGGTCGGCGGCTTTGCAATGTTTAGAAGTCCCACGGATTCCCCTTCAATATACTAAGAGTTGCTTCCCCGCTTCGCTTGGAAGAGCTTCGCGCTTGCGATGGTCTGCATTTGCGCGGCGTTCTTTCTGTATTTTTTCGAATTGACCCGCGCCGGAATGCTCGGGCCGGACGAGCCTCGCTATGCCGCCATCGGCCGCGCCATGGCCGAGAGCGGCGATTGGATCACGCCCCGGCTGTGGGGTCATCCCTGGTTTGAAAAGCCGGCCCTGCTGTATTGGATGACGGCGCTGGCGTTCAAGGCTGGATTGAGCCAGGACCTTGCGCCGCGCTTGCCTGTCGCGCTCGCCAGCGTGGCGTTCCTACTTTATTTTGCGATCGCGCTGCGTCGCGACTTCGGGGATCGAGCGGCTTTCTTCTCCACCGCCATGCTCGCGACTTCGGCGGGATGGCTGGCCTTCAGCCACGTCGCCGTTACGGACCTGCCGATGTCGGTGGCGTTCGCGGCCGCGATGCTGGCCGTCCTCTGCGGACGCAGCGCCGTCCTGGCGGGAATCCTGTTAGGCGTCGCAGTCCTTGCCAAAGGATTGGTGCCTCTGGCGCTTTTCCTTCCCGCGTTGTGGTTTTGGAGAAAGCGCGGGCGGGATCTCATCGTTCTACTGGCCGCCGCCGCGCTTGTCGCCGCGCCTTGGTACATCTTAGTGAGCCTGCGCAACGGCTCGCCGTTCTTCGAAGAGTTTTTCTGGAAACATCATTTCGCGCGCTATGTTTCCGGTGGTCTTCTGCACGCGCGGCCTTTCTGGTTCTACGTTCCCGTTCTGGCCGCCGGGCTTTTTCCGTGGAGCCCGTTCTTGCTGCTTCTTTTTTCAAAACGATTCTATGACGATCGCCGCGCCGCGTTTCTGCTGGCTTGGCTCGGTTGGGGCTTCGTCTTCTTTTCCGCGTCGCGCAATAAGCTTCCCGGCTACCTGCTGCCGCTCTTGCCTGCCGCGGCGGCGCTCATGGGCGTCGCGCTCGCCGAGGTACGCGAACGCTCAGTAAAGATCATTGCGCTGGTGGCCGCAAGCGCGCTTCTTCTATCCGTTGCTCCGGCCGTTCGCGACTTCCTGCCGAATGCGCTAGCGGCCGGCCTGACTCGCGCTCATTTTAGTCTGTCGGCGTTGTGGATCGTGCTCGCAGTTCTGGTCGCATTGTGCTGCGTGATGCTGGAAAGGACTCGCAGACGGCCGCAGGCGATCGGCGTCATCGCGGCTCTGGTGGTCGTTTCGGTAGCGCAGATCGTCTGGCAGGTTTACCCCGTGTTGGATCGTGAAGTTTCCCCTCGCATATTCTGGTTATCTCATTCCAACTCCATTGCTTGTATCCCGGAGGGCAGCCGCTCTTGGCGTTATGGCCTGGATTACTACGCTCAGCGCGACCTGCCCGATTGTCATTAGCGCACGAATCTAGTAATCTCAATAGAGATGAGGGCAATAAGCCGATGATCGTTAGCGGCACTGAGCAAAGCTTCGATCAAAGCCTCGTATCCGCCGCCGAAGCCGAATACGATGCCACCGTTCGAGCGGATATCGAGCTGTTCCGCTCGCACTCGGAAAAGTGGCAGGCCGGCGAGATTACCGACGACCAGTTTCGCGCGCAGCGGTTGCGCCGCGGCATCTATACGCAACGGCAGGCCGGCGTGCACATGATCCGAACGAAAGTTCCTGGCGGCACGCTAACGGCCGCGCAGATGGATCGACTGGCCGACATCGCCGATGAGTTCTGCGGCGGTAAGGGACACCTCACCACGCGGCAGAACATCCAGTATCACTTCGTGCCGCTAGCCCAAGTTCCTCCGCTCCTGCACAAGCTGGCCGACGTTCGTTTGACGACGCGCGAAGCCTGCTACAACACGGTGCGCAACGTGACGGCTTGCCCGCTGAGCGGATTGCTGGAGGATGAGGTTTTCGACGTGCATCCCTACGCCCGCAAGGTTGCCCTGGCGTTTCTGCACAAGGAAGTCACCGACAGCTTGCCGCGGAAATTCAAAATCGCCTTCTCCGGCTGCAAGGAAGACTGCATGCTGGGTTCGATTCACGACATCGGCCTGCGCGCGGCGATTCGCGACGGCCAGCGCGGTTTTCGGATGGTGGTGGGAGGCGGGCTGGGTCCGCTGCCGGTAGAGGCGTGCTTGCTCGACGAGTTCGTTCCCGTGGAACGGCTGGTGAACAAGTGCGAAGCGGTGATCCGCGTTTTCGGCGAGTACGGAAATCGAAAGAACAAAAACAAAGCCAGATTAAAATTCGTTGTTCGGGAGCGAGGATTCGATTGGGTCCGCGAACAAATCGAAAAGGCATACCAGGACATCTTGACGAACGGAGGTATCGAAACCCCGGAAGTGATTCCCGACGGCTTCGGTGGTTTTCAATCATCACCACCACCGCTTGCCACGGGCGACCTGCTTCCCGTGTTCCGCCCGAATGGCCGTTCCAATCCCGAGTATGATCGTTGGCTGCAAACCAACGCGCGCGAACAGAAGCAGCCGGGTTATTCGATGGTGACCGTCAAAGTGCCGCAGGGCAACCTGACCGGACGACAGATGCGTGGGCTGGCCACTCTGGCGCGAGCGGGTGGCGATGGTGTGCTGAGGGTGACGGTGGACCAGAACCTTGTCCTGGCATACATTCCTTTGCGGATTTTGCCCCAAGCTTACCAAGCGCTCGCAGCGATCGACCTAGCCGAAGCCGGCGCGCACGAGATCGACGACATCACCACCTGCCCGGGAGCTTACAGTTGTAATCTGGCGCTCACAAAATCGATGACGCTTGGCGCGGCGCTCGCTCAGGAAGTCCGCGATCACCCGGATGCACAAGTGCGGCGGCTTACCATCAAGATCAGCGGCTGCCCGAACGCATGCGGGCAGCATTGGATTGGCGACCTCGGTTTTTACGGCAATGCGCGCAAGATCGACGGCAAAGAAGTGCCGTACTATCAGATGATGCTCGGAGGCGGCTACGACCAGGAAGGAATGATGCGGTTCGGCGTCGCCATCCAAAGCATTCCCGCGCGACTTGCGACTGTGGCCGTCCAGCGGGTGTTAGCCCATTATGTGGCGAATCGTACGGATGGGGAGGCGTTCCGGGAATACGTCCTGCGCCACAAAGTGGAAACGTTTCGTCTGATGACCAACGATCTTGCCAAGCCGGCCGAGCTCTTCCCCGAGATGTACCGGGATTGGGGAGACGAAATCGAGTACTCGTTACAACTCGGCCGGGGCGAGTGCGCCAGCTGACAATAGCCACACAAAAATGCCGACGCTGCGGACGGTGATCCGCGGCATCGGCGTTTTCAGGCTTCGACTAGCTTAGGCTCTCTTCGACGATTTGGCGCTTTGTGTCTTGGCTGCCTCAATAAACGCGCCATTGGCGAGCGCGAACGCCGGGATCGAAATGGAACGGTCCACCAGATCGGCCATGGCATGAACGGGCAGTCCTTCGGCTTCCTTAACGAAGGTCAGGCCCTTGTTTTCTTCGTTGAAGTCGACCGCTACGCAATCGCCACCGCGAACCTGGTCGGTCGCGATGAGATTCGACATGGGCTGAACCAGCAAGCGCTCGATGGCCCGCTTCAGATGCCGGGCGCCGTACTTAAGGTCGGTGCCCTCGCCCAGCAGGAACTCCTTAGCCCCGTCGCTGGCTTTGAAAACGAACGACTTCTCGGGAGACGTATTGAAGATTCGTTGCTGAACCATGTTCAGCTCGATGTCCAAAATCTTCTTCAGTTCGGCGGTGCCGAGCGGCCGGAACGTGACGATCTTGTCGAGCCGGTTGATGAACTCGGGAGTGAACTTGCGCCGCGCCGCGTCCACACCGCTGCGCGCCAGCTTGCCGTTCAGCTTTTCATCCACGATTCCACTTTGGGACTGCTGGGAGTTCGCGCCGGCGCCGAAGCCGAGCCGCGGATTCATCAGGGAGCTCATCTCGGTTGCGCCCAAATTGCTCGTCATGAAGATCAAGGCGCGCGAGAAATCGACCTTGCGATTGTCGCCGAGCGTCAACGTCCCCTTGTCTAGAATGCCGAGCAACAGGTTCCATAGTGCGTCGCTGGCCTTTTCGATCTCATCGAAAAGCACAAAGCTGAGCTTGAGTGTTTCAGAGTGGTATTGATTCAACACTTCCTGGCTCAACATCGGATGCGTTTCGCGGTGCCCCAAGTAGCCGGGAGGCGAGCCGATCAGCTTCGCGATTTCATGGCTGTGTTGAAACTCCGCGCAGTCGATCTTGATGACCGCGCGGGCGTTCTTCACCAGAGCTTCGGCCGTCGCTTCGACAATGCGAGTCTTGCCGGATCCCGTGGGACCGAGGAAGAGGAAGTTCCCGATCGGACGTCCGGGAGCAGTCATCCCGGTGAGATTCATTTGATAAATGTTGACGATTTGCTGGATGGCTTCGTCTTGACCGATAATCATTCGGCACAAGCTCGCCTCGAGAGCTTCTGCCTCTCGTCCGGTCCGCGTAGGATCTAAAGGAACGTTAACCCGTGACATTTTCTGGGCCCCTTTCACTTCTACTCCCGACTTTCTTCTAGCAAGTTGCTTGCCATTACTTGGGGCCGCGTCCAACGCCCTTATTTCTGGGGCTTTGACGGTCTAACTTCCACACGGCTCACCAGCGTCCTTACCGGCAACCTCAATAACATGAGTGCGATCTCCGCTACATCCTCGGGAGCTATTTTCCAGTCCGCTCTTCCTGAGCCTGGACTAAATTCCGTATCGACACTACCGGGCATGATATGAGACACTCGCACGTTGTCATATCGAGAATCGAGCATAACCGCTTCGCTGAACCCATCCAGTCCAAACTTTGACGCATTGTAAGCTGCCCCACCGGCAAACGCATTCTTTCCTGCCAAGCTACCTATATTGATGATGTATCCGCCGCCACGCTTCTTCAGTCTCGGAAGAGCCTCACGGCAACAATAGAACGCACCCGACAGATTGGTCTGCAAGGTCTTCCGCCACTCTTCCACGCTCAATTCGGCGGCGCTTCTGAAGATTCCGATTCCGGCGTTGTTGACGACGATGTCAGGACCGCCCAGTTCCTCGTCCACGAATGCAAACAACCTGGCAACCTCTGTGTCATCACTTACATCGGCAAGTTTTCCAACGACTTTACTTTGGGCCCTGTTCGTTAGCTGCCTTACTGCGTTCTCCAGGCGGGCTCGGTCCCGCCCGCAGATGGCGATATTGGCGCCGGCCAATGCCAGAGCCTCGGCGATCGCGAATCCAATGCCCCTGGTCCCACCCGTCACAACCGCGTTTTTTCCTGCGAGGAAGTTGTTGTTCATGCCTCCAGAGTACTTTGCCGTTAGAAGTTACGCCGAGCGCGGTATCATGGATGTTTTGAAGGGAGTTTTTCCAATGCAGAATTCCGTTTTGGTCCCGATGGTGGTGGAACAAACTTCGCGCGGGGAACGCGCGTTCGACATCTACTCGCGCCTGCTCAAGGAAAACATCATTTTCCTGGGAACGCCCATCGACGACAATGTGGCCAACTTGGTCATGGCCCAGATGCTATTTCTGGCCGCCGAGGATCCCGAGAAGGACATCTCGCTGTACATCAATTCGCCGGGCGGCTCCATCACCGCCGGTCTCGCGATTCTCGACACCATGAATTTGATCGAGCCGGACATCGTGACTTACTGCATCGGGCAAGCCGCCTCCATGGCGGCGGTCCTGCTGGCGTGCGGCACCAAAGGCAAGCGCTATAGCTTGCCGCACTCGCGAATCCTGATTCACCAGCCTTCCATGAGCGGCCTGGGCGGGCAGGCCACCGACATCGATATCTACGCGCGCGAAATCCTGCGCATGCGCGAATCGCTCAACCAGATCCTGGCAGCGGCTACAGGCCAGCCGGTGGATCGCATCGGGCGCGATGTGGATCGCGACTACATTCTGGAGCCGGATGCGGCGCTCGAATACGGAATTATCGACCGCATCATCGAGAGCCGGGCCCTCCAGCCGGTTGCCACGCGCTAGCGCTGTGGAAGCCTCATTTAGTCAATCGCTCGCGAGTATCACGCTGCCGGATTCGAACGGCGCGTCCGTGCGGCTCGGTGGCCTTTGGGAATCGAGCGCCGCGGTGATCGTTTTCCTGCGGCATTACGGATGAATTTTCTGCCGTGAGCACATCGCGCAGTTGCGCGAACACGCAGCAGAGTTCACCGCGCGCGGCGCGAAGGTGGCGGCCATCGGTTTAGGCGACGCTCACTATGCCGCGGCGTTTCGCGAAGAATCAGGCATCCACTTTCCTTTGCTGGTGGATGCCGAGCGATTGGCCTATCGAGCGGTCGGGTTGAAATCCGCCAACATTCTGCACTTGCTCCGCGCGGATAACGCGAAGGCTCGCAGGCGCGCGCAGAGCGGGGGATTCCGCCAGCAGAAACTCGGCGCGAATCCGTTTCAACTGGGCGGAAGCTTCGTGTTCGGCCCAGGCAATGTCGATCGCTACGCGCACGTCAGCCAGACCTTCGGCGATAACGCATCTGTGGAAGCCTTGCTAGCCGCGCTGTAACTCAATAGCCGTGAGCGCATAGACCTGCGCGCATTCGACAATCCGGTCGATGGGAACAAACTCATGCGGTCCGTGCGAGACAGTGAGCAAGCCCGGTCCGTAGGCGAACGCCGGAACGCCGCATTGGGCGTAAAAGCGGATCTCGAGCAGTCCTGGGCACATCTCGAATTGCGGCGCGCGCCTGGTGACGGCCTGGATGCTTCGCGCCAGTGCCTGGCCCACCGCGCCGTCCTCGGGCACTCCGCACGATCCACCTTCCTGCAGGATCTCGACCTCGATATTCGTTCCGCCGGCGCGAGCTTCGCCGAGCACGCCCAGCAAGCGCCGCTTCTCTTGCTCGAAATCCTCTTCGGGATTGATGCGCCGATCCACGGTGAAGGTGCACAGATCGGGGACGGTGTTGAAATTCGTGCCCGCTTCCGAACGCCCGCCCAGCAGCAGGATCGAATGCCGGGCGGCCTCCGGCACGACGCGAAAAGCCGTCGAGCGCGTCTCCACATCCCGCTTCAAATCGAGCAACGCCTGCGCTACCGGAAGCATTTGCTCGAACGCATTCACGCCTTCGTGCTGGCGGCCGACATGCGCCGATTTTCCGCGCACGATTACGCGCAACGTGATAGCGCCCCGGTTCGCATTCCAAACCACGCCGCAGGTCGGTTCCGGCGTCAGCATCCCTATGCCGTTCCGTCCCAGCAGGCCGCGTGCGGCCAGATAATTCGATCCGCGAGGCCCCGCCGTCTCTTCGTCGGGGACGAAGACCAGGCCGATCCGTCCCTTAAGCGCGGCGCCAGACTGCTTGATCGCGAGCGCGGCATAGGTCATCGCCGCCAAGCCGCTCTTCATATCCGAAGATCCACGCCCGAACAGGTTGGCGCCCTTTACTTCGGGCGAAAATTGCGCTCCGCTCTGCGCCGGCACCACGTCGTAGTGGCCGCTGAAATAGAGCGTGGGCTCGCCATCGCCGACGAAGCTCAGTACACAATCTCCTTCGACGTGGGTGTCTTCGAACCCAAGGCCTCTTAGCTTAGCGACGATCAGTTCGATCGCTTCCCCGTAGTGGTTGCCCGGCGGATTCTCGGTCGGGATGGCGATGAGTTGGCGGGTGAATTCCAACATCGCGTCGCGATGATCGGAAATCTTTTGCAGTAGTTCCGCGGTGTGCACGCCGGCTACACCACCATGGCCGCCGTCTGACGAATCTCCATGCACCCCTTGCCGGTCGGCAGCATCTTGCCCGGGTTCAACCGGCACGTGGGATCGAAAAGATTCTTTAGCCGGCCGATCATCTCCAGGCTGTCGTCGGAGAACTGCTCGCCGATCAGTTCCATCTTCTCCATCCCCACCCCATGTTCTCCCGTGATGGACCCGCCTTCCGCCACGCAAAAGCGCAGGATCTCGTCGCCCGCCGCCTTGGCGCGCTCCAGTTCGCCGGGCTTGCGCGCGTCGAACAAGATAATAGGGTGCATGTTGCCGTCGCCCGCGTGGAAAATATTGCTGATGGTGAGCCCGAACTTCGCGGAAACCTTGCCGATATGCCGCAGCGTCGGCGCAATCCGGGTGCGCGGCACCACTCCGTCCTGCACGTAATAGGACGGACTCACGCGGCCCACCGCGCCGAAGGCGTTCTTGCGGCCCTTCCACAGCAACTCCCGCTCGGCGGCGGAACGAGCCACTCGAACCTCGCGCGCCCGGCAAAGCACGCACGCCTGCTCGATCTCGAGGGTCTGCTCTTCCACCGCTTCCTTCAAACCCTCCAACTCGATCAGCAGCACCGCGGACGCATCCATCGGATATCCGGCGTGCGTGTCTTCTTCGACCATTCGCAGCATCACGCCGTCCAGCATCTCGATGGCGGCGGGCGTGATAGCGCGCCTGGTGATCTCGGCCACCGAATCCGCGCAGTCGTCGGCCGAATCGTAGATTGCGAGCAGCGTCTTGACCACCTCGGGCGCACGCATCAATCGCGCCGTGATTTTGGTGATCAGCGCCATGGTGCCTTCCGAGCCCGTGAGCAGCCCGGTCAAATCGTAGCCGGGCGAATCGGGCGCGGTGCCGCCGGTCGCGATCGCGCTGCCGTCGGCCAGCACCGCTTCGAGTCCAAGGACGTGATTGGTGGTGACGCCATAGGCAAGCGTGTGCGGCCCTCCGGCGTTCTCCGACACGTTGCCGCCGATGGTGCAGGCGCGTTGGCTGGAAGGATCGGGCGCGTAGAAATAGCCGTCGCGCTCCACCGCCTGCGTGATCTCCAGGTTCACGACGCCCGGTTCCAGCACCGCTCGCTCGTCATTCAACTCGATAGCCAGGATGCGGTTCATGCGGGCGAACGAGACCACCATGCCACCCGCGCGAGGAATCGCCCCTCCGCTCAATCCCGTGCCGGCGCCGCGGCCGACGATCGGAATACCGTGCTCGGCGGCGATCCGCACCACGGCCGCGACATCTTCTGTGGATTGGGGGAACACCACCAACTCCGGCCGCCCTTTGTCGACGCTGCCGTCGTATTCGTATAGCGCCAGATCTTCCGGCCGATGCAGGTAACCTCGCGGCCCGAGTAGCCCGTCGATTGCCTGCAACGTCGCGGATGGGATCATGCGGACGCGGCTACAACAGCGCCTTGACGGAGTTGACCAACTCGGGATCCGTCCAGGGAATCCATCTGCCTTGGCGATCCGGCAGCCCGGCGAACTTCTGCACCACCTTCCCGCTGCGGTCGATGATGTAGCTTTCGGGGAATTTAAAGGTTCCGAATCGGTAACTGATGGATTCCTGCGGGTCGCGCGCGTTAGGGAACGCCAGCCCGAAGTGCTTGACGAAGCCTTCATACTGCTTTTCGTTCTGATCCACGTTGATGCCCAGCACCACCACGCCTTTGTCTTCCATCATTTTGGCGAACTCGTTCAGCGACGGCGCTTCCTCGATGCAAGGACCGCACCAGCTTGCCCAGAAGTTGACCACCAGCACCTTCCCGCCGAAGTCTCTGAGCGAGATACGCTTGCCGTTGTCGGTGGTCACCGAGAAGTTGGGTGCGCGATCACCCACTTCGACCACATGCTCGCTCATCGTGTTGACGATCAAGAATCCAAGCGCCGCCAATCCCGCCGCGACCCCGATCTTCAGCGCTTGATCTACTTTGGAATGAGTCATTTCAATCCCGTCCTGTCTCTTCCTTCTTTATAATAATAGAGTATCCCATCGCAAGGTCCAAGCATCACATACGGAGGGAAATGCTAATCACTCGCCGAGCTGAATTCTCTGCATCGCACGTTTGTGGCCAGACGTCGCTCACGCCCGCGGAGAATCACGCGCTCTATGGACCGGCCGCGAATCCGAACGGGCACGGCCACAACTACGTGCTGGAAGTGACGCTCGAAGGCGATCCCGACCCCGAAACGGGCATGATCTTCGATCTGAAGCGCCTCAAGGAAATCATCCAGGAATCCGTGGTCGATCCCATGGATCACCGTTTCTTGAATTATGAAGTGCCTCCTTTCGATCGCGTGGTCCCGACGGCCGAGAACGTCGCGGTCGAAATCTGGGGCCGCTTGAGTCCCTACTTTACCGGCGAGCGCGCGCGTCTCAACAATGTGCGCCTGTACGAGACCGAAGACCTGTACGTGGATTACTCGGGAGCACGGCCATGAAGTCCGCAATGACGCGCGTCACGCGCCGCTACCGGTTCGCGGCCTCGCACCGGCTCCATTCCGAGCAGTTCTCCGAGCGGGAGAATTCGGAGTTGTATGGCAAGTGTAACAACCCCTTCGGACACGGCCACGATTACATCTTGGACGTCACCACCGCGGGACCCGTCGACGCGGTGTCGGGGCAAGCGGTCAACATTCAGGCTTTGGACGCGTTGGTGCGCGCGCGGGTGCTCAAGGATCTGGATCACAAGTATCTGAATGCCGACACGCCCGAGTTCGAGCGCCTGGTCCCGACGTCGGAGAATATCATCCGCGTGATCGAGGATCGGCTAAAGTCGGGCTGGAAGGCGGCGTTCCCCGGCGAATGGCCGCGGCTGGAAAACATACGGCTCCAGGAGACGCGCCGGAATCGATTCGAATCGCGAGTGTGAGTGGAAGAATGAAAACGACTAACAATGCTGTGAAAGTGCTGCGGCCGAAGCAGGACGAAGAATCCATCGCCGGCCTGATGCAGAAGCTTTTGGTGAAGATCGGGGAAGATCCTTCGCGCGAGGGATTGGCGCGCACCGCTGAAAGATCCGAGAAAGCTCTGCGATTCCTGACCAGCGGTTATCAGACGGATGTCCAGAGCATCGTCAACGGCGCGCTGTTCAGCGAAGAATGCGACGAGATGGTGTTGGTGAAGGACATCGAGTTTTACAGTATGTGCGAACATCATCTGCTTCCGTTTTTCGGCACCATGCACGTGGCCTATCTGCCGAAGGATAAAGTGATCGGGCTGAGCAAAATCCCGCGCATCGTGGACATGTTCGCGCGCCGTCTGCAAGTGCAGGAGCGCCTGACGCGCGATGTCGCCCGCACCATCGACGAAGTCTTGCAGCCGCGCGGGGTGGGCGTGATCTGCGAAGCGCGCCACTTCTGCATGATGATGCGAGGCGTCGAAAAGCAGCATTCCGGTACGGTTACCAGCGCCATGCTGGGCGCGTTCCGCAAGCGCAAAGCGACTCGCGACGAGTTCCTATCGCTGGTTTCGCACGGCACGCGCTCGTTCAACTAGCGCCGACCTCCGCGCGTGTGGTTCAATCGAACCTAGATGCTCGACAATTCCCGCGAGTTCCAGGCCGGGCCCGACCCTTTCGGCCGCACCTGGCAGGTCCACTTTAGCTGGCTGCAGACCGGCATTTCGATCCGCCACGCCGACACCGTCGACGTGAAGTTCGGCATTTCCACCGAAGGCGAAGCTTTCGACGAGCGCGTGGTCGCGCTGCCTCATCCGACGCTGCTGGCGGTGAGCCAGAAGGTGGGCCATCCGCTGACCGACGCGTGGTGCCTGAAGCTGGCCGCGCTGCATTTGCGCCACATGCTCACCAGCGGCGAGGACTTCGAAAAGACGCTGGTCACGGTGCAGCCGGCGGAAATCGAGCAGTACGCGAGGGAGTTGCAGAAGGCCGTGGCGTCGGCGAAGTAGCTCAGTTCGACCGCAGAGGCGATCATTCTACGGCTAGCCAACAGCCCAGCCAAGTGCTTTCTGTGAGCGGTGTTTCAAACAAGGAATCCGAAAGCCATCCAGAGCAAACGCTTCCCATGATTCTCCGAATGGCGCGTGAGAACTAAGCCGCAAACGGCAGACGCTCCGCGTGATATTATTTGGCAGGGCAACTGCCATGTGGTCCAGCAACAGGTGTGTCATGACTCTGCGGGTAGCAGGACTACACCGTTGCGTATCACGATTTCGATTGAATACCCAATGAGCAATTGCCCTGCCAAATCGGGGCGGCTTCCTTCTTACGACTCTATCCGAAGCGTCCCGGCCCGCGCCTTCGTCTCACTCCTCGATGTTTGTCTGCCGGGCCGCTTCCGATTGAGTTCTCCAACGTGATCCACTCGGAGCCGGTAAACGCTAGGCGACTACACGCGAGTATTCCGCGCTCAGGATGCCTTCGCCCGCACCTGTTTGAGATGACGGATCGGATCAATAAGAGATTGGAAGACGTGAAACAATCAGTTAGGGCAGGCGAACTCCCCAGGAACTCGGACAACCTACAGCACCACGCGCAAATTTCCTGTAAATGATCTCCGTCTCCTCCAGACTGGATCTTCGCACGCAGTCGGCAAGCTCTCTTGGGGCGTTGCGCCAATTTCATTTGTGGATCGTGCTTGAGCAATTTCAGGGCAGAATCGAGGCGACAACGTATGAACAGGCATCGCACTATCCACATCCCGAGAGCTGTGTGGCACCACTGGATTCGCGCTGGAAGGACTAAGATATGCGAAAAGGGTTTACAAGAAAACCGCAAGGGGACGAGCCCGCGACGCCAAGCAAGAACTACATAACGCCAGCCGGCCTGCAGCGCCTCAAAGATGAGCACCGGTTTCTGCTCACCAGGGAACGCCGGGCCGTGACCGAGGTGGTGACGTGGGCTGCGAGCAACGGCGATCGCAGTGAAAACGCCGACTATCAGTACGGCAAGCGGCGGCTGCGCCAGATCGATGGCCGGATTCGCTTTCTCACGAAGCGAATCGAGTCCGCGGAAGTGGTTGACCCGGAAACTCCGAGAGCGGGGCAGGCGGCGACGAGGGCATTCTTCGGAGCGACTGTGCGCTATGCC